>LOER01000016.1:0-300000 GCA_001515945.1 Desulfitibacter sp. BRH_c19 | reverse complement strand
GGCGATTTATTGGATAAATTTTATATGGAAAGAGCTTTGAAACTAGCTGCCAAAGGAAAAGGTTTTGTATCACCTAATCCAATGGTAGGGGCAGTACTTGTAAATAATGACCAAATAGTAGGAGAGGGTTTCCATCAAAAAGCTGGAGGCCCGCATGCTGAGGTTCATTGCCTGCAATCAGCAGGGGAATTAGCTAGAAATGGCACTTTATATGTCAATTTAGAGCCTTGTTCACACCATGGCAGGACCCCTCCTTGTACTGAAGCCATTCTGCGTTCTGGGATATCCAAAGTAGTAATTGCAATGCACGATCCTAATCCTCTGGTTTCTGGAAGAGGAATAAAACAATTGCAAGGAAATGGTCTTGAAATTGTTACTGGTGTTTTGGAAGATGAAGCTAAAATCTTAAATGAAGTGTTTATAAAATATATTACAAGCAAAAAACCATTTGTTGCTATCAAAGTGGCGGGCAGCCTTGATGGCAAAATAGCAACTAAAGCAGGAGATTCAAAATGGATTACAGGACCGGTAGCTAGGGAATATGTACATCAATTAAGAAATGAGTATGATTCTATTTTGGTTGGTATTAATACTGTTTTAACTGATAATCCATCTTTAAACTGCAGGTTAGAATGTGCTAAAACGGATCCCATTAGGATTGTACTAGATTCAAGTTTAAAGATTCCGTTAGACTCAAAAATAATAGATTCATCCTCTTCAGCCCATTTGATTGTTTTCACATTAGCAGATGACCAAGAAAAAATAAGTTTTCTTGAAGAAAAAGGTGTAGAGGTTATTCGTCAAACAGGGGAAACTAAATTAAGTATAAATTTTGTGATGTCTAAATTAGCAGAAAAGGAAATTAGTAGTGTTTTAGTTGAAGGTGGATCTGAAACAATTTGGTCATTTTTCCAAGAAGGCTTTGTAGATAAGTATTATATGTTTATAGCTCCAAAGATTATTGGGGGAAGAGAAGCAGTATCCATAGTTGGTGGAGAAGGAATTGAAACAATGGATACTGTCATTAAAATGAAGTGGAAAGAATGTAGATTTCTTGGTAATGATTTGTTGGTAACTTGTTATAGGGAGTTGTTTTAGATGTTCACAGGTTTAATTGAAGATTTAGGAACTTTGCAGGATTTAGAAAAGGGTACTAAATCAGCAAAATTAACTATTATTACGAAAATAAATTTGAAAGACGTTTCAATTGGTGACAGTATAGCTGTAAATGGAGTATGCTTGACAGTTGTTAAAAAAGGAGTTGATAGATTTACTGTGGAGGTAATGTGGGAAACTCTTCAAAAAACAAATTTAAAAGATTCACTTCCAGGGTATCCTGTCAATCTTGAAAGGGCACTACGACTAAATGGGAGACTTGATGGACATCTTGTAACCGGCCACGTGGATGGTATTGGTACAATAGTTAGGAAAACTGTATTTGAGATAGCAGAGGTAATAGAAATTGAAACAGATAAGGCAATTCTAAAATATCTTATCAAAAAAGGTTCCATAAGCATAGATGGTATTAGCTTAACAATAGTAGATGTAAATGATAAGAGTTTTAGTGTCTCTTTAATACCCCATTCAAGGGAAAAGACCACCTTAGGCTTAAAAAAAATTGGTGATTCAGTCAACTTAGAAGTAGATATGTTAGCAAAATATATTGAAAGATTATTAAATAATAGCCACAATCAAAGTAATGGTGTTACTTATGAAAAATTGTTTGAAAATGGATTTATCTAGGAGGAAATTAAAATGGCATTTAAATTTAATACGATAGAAGAAGCAATTGAAGATATAAAAAGCGGTAAAATGGTGATTGTTGTTGATGATGAAGACAGGGAGAATGAAGGCGACCTTGTTATGGCTGCAGAATGTGTTACGCCTGAAGCAGTTAATTTCATGGCTTCAAATGGAAAAGGTCTAGTATGTATGCCCATTATTGGCCAAAGACTTGATGAGTTAGATGTTCAACCAATGGTACATCATAATACTGATGCTCATGAAACCGCATTTACCGTTTCTGTAGATGCCTGGGATACTACTACTGGTATTTCAGCATATGAAAGAGCACTAACCATTAAGAAATTACTTGCGGATAACACGCAACCAAAGGATTTACGCAAACCTGGACATATCTTTCCATTAAGATATAGGGAAGGGGGAGTCTTAAGGCGGGCAGGGCATACTGAGGCATCTGTAGACTTAGCTAGACTTGCTGGACTATATCCAGCAGCTATAATTTGTGAAATAATGAGTGACGATGGAACAATGGCAAGGGTTCCCCAGTTAATAGAATTTGCTAAGAAGTATGATTTAAAAATAGTTACAATTGCTAATTTAATTAATTATAGAAGAATGACTGAGAAATTAATCAAGAAGGAAGTTACCACTAAACTGCCAACTAAATACGGTGAATATGTGGTTTCAGTATACGAAGATGTCTTTGCAAAGGGCTCTCACCTAGCACTAGTAAAAGGTGATGTAAAAGGTGATGAACCTATATTAGTTAGGGTTCATTCTGAATGTCTGACAGGTGATGTTTTTGGGTCAAGCAGGTGTGACTGTGGTGATCAGCTTGCTACAGCAATGAAAATGATCGAAAAGGAAGGGAAAGGTGTACTTTTATATATGAGACAAGAGGGCCGTGGTATAGGCTTAACCAATAAGTTAAGGGCATATAAATTGCAAGATGAAGGTAAGGATACAGTAGAAGCAAATGAGCTTTTAGGTTTTCCCGCAGATTTAAGGGACTATGGGATTGGAGCCCAAATATTAGCCGATGTTGGGATAAAGAAGATTAGGCTTCTTACAAACAATCCTAGGAAGATTGCCGGTTTGGAGGGTTATGGATTGCAGGTGGTTGAAAGAGTCCCGCTGGAAATCACACCTTGCCCATCAAATTTAAAGTATCTTACAACCAAAAAGCAGAAGCTAGGTCATTTATTACATGATATATCAAAGTGAACTCGTTCAGCCAAAGCTGAACTTCGGGGAATCAGATGGAGACTCTACTCCACCTGATTTAGCCAAATTGGGAACATTCTTGGTTCTACTCACAGGTGTCACCTTTCCTTATTTAGAAGTAGGGGGTCTTAACCCACATAGAATATTTTGGATAAATATTACAGGAGGTTTTAATTAAATGGGAAAAATGTTTGAAGGAAAATTATTGGCTGAAGAACTAAAGTTTGGAATAGTAATTTCTCGTTTTAATGAATTTATTACAAATAAACTTTTATCAGGAGCTATGGATTGCCTCATAAGACATGGTGCTAAAAATGACAATATTGATGTTGCCTGGGTTCCAGGAGCCTTTGAAATACCTCTAGTTGCTCAAAAAATGGCTGAAAAAGACTATGATGGTGTTATCTGCCTAGGCGCTGTTATCAGAGGGGCAACGCCACATTTCAATTATGTGTCTAGTGAAGTAACCAAGGGGGTTGCAGTAGTTGGTCTTAATGCTAGTAAACCTGTTATTTATGGAGTGATCACAGCTGATACAATAGAACAGGCTATTGAGAGGGCAGGTACTAAGGCGGGTAACAAGGGCTGGGAAGCTGCTCTTAGTGCAATAGAAATGGCTAATCTAATCAAAAACATAGGTTAACATACAATTATCCGAACTTGAGTTATACTAAAAAAAGGTTGAGAGATTTTTCTCTCAACCTACTTTTATTTACGAAAATACCATAATTGGCTAGATAGCTCTTTGAATCTTACCGGAACGCATGCAACGAGTACATACATCAATTCTTTTTGTAGTGCCTTTAACAACGACTTTTACCTTTTGAATGTTGGGTTTCCACTGTTTTTTTGTTTTAATGTTAGAGTGGCTAACCTTATGACCGGTGGAAACACCTTTTCCACAAACTGAACACTTGGCCATGTTGAACACCTCCTTAAACTGGTTTACCTTATTGTATAGTACTTCCATAAAATACAGATTAGTTAATAAAAAACAACCTTCCAGCATTTTATCAAAAAATGCTATAGTTTACAAGTTTTTATGCAGTTTTAAAATTAAAATATATTTAATTAAGAAGGGTATTGGTATTTATTGTGGAAATATTGTAAAATAAAAATCATATGTATATTTTATTAAAAGTACTTTCTAAGGCAATTTACTTAATAACAAAGTAAACTAATGATAGAAATAAGTATATATTTATTTCTACCATTAGTATTGGATAGTAAATGTGTAGTTACTAAAGAGTATTAACTTTAAGGGGGTTAATTATGAGTCTTCAGTTAAATACCGACAAAGGTAAAATAGAGATCTCTACAGATGTGATCTCTAGTATTGCCAGTAGAGCAGCCCTTGAATGTTATGGATTAGCTGGCATTCCATCAATAAAAATTAGTGAAGGAATATCAGATTTAATCAAAAGAGAATCTCGTAAGGGCATTAGGGTTGAAGTAGTTGATGGAAATCGACTGATTTTAGAAGTAAACATTATTGTAATGTATGGTACCAAAATATCTGAAGTGGCACATAATGTAATGGAAAAAGTTCATTATACAGTTGAGGATTTTACTGGAGCCAAAGTAGAAAAGGTTAACATTAAAGTGCATGGAGTAAAGGTATTGGAATAGGGGGTAAAAATATTGCAACATATCTATTTAATTGATGGAGAAATGCTAAAAGATGGTATGAAGGCTGGGTTTGCCAATTTAATTAAATATAAAGAGCATATAAACTATTTAAATGTGTTTCCTGTTCCAGATGGTGATACAGGTACTAATATGTTTTTAACAGTTTCTAGTGCTGTAAAGGAAATGGAATCTGTAGATAGTGATGAAGTTGGACCTTTGGTGCAAGCTATGGCTAAAGGTGCACTAATGGGTGCAAGGGGCAACTCTGGTGTCATTTTGTCCCAATTATTTCGAGGATTTGCTGGACAATTAAAAAACAATAAAGTGATTGATTATAAAGATTTCACCAATGCATCGGAAAAAGCGGTAAAGATGGCTTATAAGGCGGTACTAAAGCCAGTAGAAGGAACTATTCTAACAGTAGCTAAAGCTGTTGCACAAGGAATCAAGGATGCTAGTTATTCTACTAAGGAAATACCCACATTATTGAACAAGGGTATTACAGCAGGTGAAAAGGCACTAGAAAAAACACCGGAAATGTTACCGGTACTTGCCAAGGCTGGTGTTGTAGATGCTGGAGGTAAGGGGCTACTTGTAATTCTTCAAGGTATTGCAAATTACCTTGATGGTAAGGATATAGAAGATATTAAACTGGAGATAATTAATGAACCTGCAACTAATCTTGCAGTAGAAGATATTGGAGATTATATTTATTGTACAGAATGTGTTATAAAAGGTCAGAAACTAGATGAGAAAGAAGTTCTTGAAGAAATTAAATCATTAGGTGATAGTACTATCGTAGTAGGTGATAATAATCTGCTTAAAGTCCATATACATTCCAACAATCCTGGAAAAATCCTAGAGATTGGCTTAAAATATGGATCATTACATGATTTAAAAATAGAAAATATGATGGATCAGAGTAGACAGCTTACTAACCATGGAAATATTGATGACGAAACTAAGGAAATAGGTGTGGTTGCTGTGGTAGCTGGAGAAGGCTTAAAAAAGATTCTCGAAAGTATGGGTGCTGATATAGTTATTGAAGGTGGCCAAACTATGAATCCTAGTACTGAAGATTTACTTAGTGCAATAAATGGTATTAATGCTAGTAATATTCTAATATTACCAAATAACAGCAACATCATAATGGCAGCCCAGCAAGCAGCAGAATTAACAGAAAAAGCGGTAATGGTTGTTCCTACAAAAAATTTTCCTCAAGGAATGTCTGCTATGCTTGGTTATGATAGCGGTGAGGATCTAGAAACAAATTATAATAATATGATGGAACATTTTAAGAACATTTTGACAGGCGAAATAACATATGCCATTCGCAACACAGTTTTTGGAGATATTGAAATTACTCAAGGAGATATACTGGCAATACTAGAAGGAAATATTATCCATACAGGAAAAGGTATTAGAGATGTAACCATGCAATTACTTACTACTATGGTTGAAAATGAAGAAGCAGAGTTAATTACTGTGTTTTATGGAAAGGATCTAGATGAAGAAGAAGCTAAAACCCTTCAGCAGGAATTTAATAAAAAATATCCTAATGTTGAATTTGAACTGTACCAAGGAGGGCAACCGCTATATCATTATATTATTTCTGCGGAGTAGATTATTATGTATAATTTATCTAAAATTTCAATCGATACCCTCAAAGGTGTAGGTAAAGTTAAAAAAAGAATTTTAAACAATATGGGAATAAGTTCTGTGGCAGATTTACTTTTTCATTTTCCTAGAAAATATGAAGATAGGACTAATTTAAAGAAATTTCATGAATTATTACCAGGATCAGTAGAGACTACCAAAGGCTATGTTGTTAAAAGTGAGGTCTCTAGGCCAAGGCCGAGATTTAATATATTAAAGGTAGTTATTTTTGATGGTGCATCCTATTTGACAGTTAATTGGTTTAATCAGGGAGACTATTTAAAAGATAAAATCAAGGTAGAAAATGAAATAATAGTTACAGGTAAAGTTAGAAGTAATTTTGGCAAACTAGAAATGTCGGTTTATGACTATGAACTAGTTGATGGTAATGAAAATTTAAATTCTGGCGGAATTATACCTTTTTATCCATCCTCAGAAGGATTAAACCAGAGATTTATTAGAGGTCTTATCAGATATTGTTTGGATAATTATCTAAATGATTTACCTGAAATCCTGCCGGATGAGCTAATTGAAAATATAAATATATCTCCAATCCAGTGGTGTATATATAAGATGCATTTTCCGGATAAAGTAAAAGAACAAGAAATAGCAAGAAAATACTTGGCATATAGAGAATTTGCTTTTTATCAATTTGGAGTATTAACCAGGAGAAAAAGCCCCACAAAAAAGGGGAAGGTTATTAGAGATTTATATTCAATACACAATTATCTTGAAGAGCTACCCTTTAAGCTAACAGGAGCTCAAAGGAGAGTATGGGAAGATATTAAGAATGACTTGAAAAGCTCTAAACCCATGGCAAGACTATTACAAGGTGATGTTGGTAGTGGGAAAACGGTTATTGCTGCACTATCTCTTATTGGATGTTGCAGTAGTGGTTATCAAGGAGCCTTAATGGCCCCCACAGAGGTTTTAGCAAGACAGCATTACTTGGACCTTCACGAATCCATGGAAAAATTGAATATAAGCGTTGCCTTGCTAACAGGAAGTATATCTCAAACAGAAAAGAAAAAAGTCCTTGAAGAAATATCATCTGGGAAAAAGGATCTTATTATTGGAACTCACGCTATTTTTCAAGAAAACGTTAAGTACAATAACCTTGGATTGGTAGTTATTGATGAACAACATAGATTTGGAGTTAACCAACGACTGAAGCTACAGGAAAAAGGAGAAGCTCCAAATGTATTAGTTATGACTGCAACTCCAATTCCAAGAACTCTTGCTTTAACATTATACGGGGATTTGGATGTTTCAATTATAGATGAAAAACCGTTAGGAAGAGGTATGATAATTACAAAATATGTTTCTGAGCAGAATAGGAAAAAACTATATGAATTTGTAAAAAAACAAATACAGTTGGGAAGGCAGGTATTTGTTATCTGCCCACTTATTGAAGAAAGCGAAAAGCTTGATATTGAAAATGCTGTTAGAATGGAAAAGGTATTCAAGGAAGTATTTGCATCCTACTCAGTAAGGTTGGTTCACAGTAGAATTCCTCATCATGATAAGGAAGAAATAATGGGTGAATTTAGAGAAGGAACTTTAGATATTTTGATAAGTACTACAGTTGTGGAAGTGGGTATTAATGTTCCAAATGCAAATGTAATGATTATAGAAAGTGTGGAAAGGTTTGGGCTATCTCAGCTACACCAATTAAGGGGACGAATAAGCAGAAGTAAAAATGAGTCCTACTGTTTCTTGCTAGGTAAAATAACCGGTCAAGATGCCAAATATCGTACTAAAGTGATGTGTGAAACTAATGATGGTTTTAAGATTGCGGAAATGGATTTAAAGCTTAGAGGACCCGGTGAGATATTTGGTACACGACAGCATGGAATACCAGAATTTAAAGTAGCAGATATTGTATCGGATGGAAGAATTTTAGAGGCTTCCACCAAGCATGTTAAAAAATTTATTGATAATAATCCAGAATTAGCTCAAGAATTATCTACTAAAAATACAAGATTTATGAATATCGACTTCACTAAAATATATGGATAAGAGCCTTTCCTTTCTAGATAAGGGAAGGTTTTTTTCTTTATTAGCATGTAAAAGGATATAACAATCGAGGCAAATACTTACAGTTCATGTCCAGTATAAATCCAATTTAGAGAGTTATACTAAAAATACTAAAGGATAAGGAGGTGACAATAAAATTGCCTAACAACAATAACAATAAACTTTTGGTACCTCAAGCTAGAGCAGCTATGGAACAGTTCAAATTTGAAACTGCTCAAGAACTAGGAATTCAAATCCCACAAGGTGGATATATGGGAGACCTTCCTTCAAGAGTTAATGGTTCTATTGGTGGATTAATGGTTAAAAAGATGATTCAGTCTTATCAGCAGCAGCATGCTGGTCAGCAGTAGTTTAAAGTAATAAAACAATCAAGTTTCTTCTTAGGAGGTGACATTAATGCCAAAAGGTGGAGGTTCTAGATCAAATAAGCTATTGGTACCTCAAGCCAGAGCAGCAATGGAACAATTCAAGTTTGAAACTGCACAAGAACTAGGAATTCAGATCCCACAAGGTGGATATATGGGAGACCTTCCTTCAAGAGTTAACGGTTCTATTGGAGGCTTAATGGTTAAGAAAATGATTCAACAATATGAACAACAAAATTCTCAAAGATCTTAATTGAGCTTGTTATATATGGAGCAGGTTAATTAACCTGCTCCATTAAGTTTAGTTCATCCATTAATTGGGGACATTCATCAACTTCCTCTTTCATTATCAGTGATAATAAATATTTCCTTCTTCAGGACCAATAGCTAGATGTAATGCCTGATTTAATCCAGATGCAATGATTTTGGCTGTTGTTTCAATTAGCTCATCTATTTCTTTTGGAGTTACGGTTAAATTACCATGGAAAGGCTCAAGGACTGATTGAATTGCATCTTGGATAATAGTGTCATTCAGAAGGGTTTTTTGGATAGGCTGATTATTTTCTAAATAATATAAACTACTTGATACAACAACGGCAGCGTGTACTACTGTTGGGATGCCAATAGCAATAACAGGTACACCTAAGGAATCCTTTGTAATTGCCATTCTTTGGTTGCCAATACCAGAACCTGGATTGATTCCCGTATCAGCAATTTGTATTGTAGATGTAATACGATTTAAATTCATAGCAGCTAGCGCATCTACTGCTATTACAAGAGCGGGCTGTACCTTTTCCACAACACCCTTTACAATTTCAGCAGTTTCTATACCGGTAATGCCAAGAACACCTGGAGATAATGCAGAAACTGGTCTTAGTCCACCTTGGACATTCTGAGGTGTGTATTTATGAAGATGTCTAGTGACAAGAACCTTACTTGCTACCTTGGGACCTAGCGCGTCAGGGGTGGCATCCCAGTTTCCAAGGCCAATAATCAAGACAGGGTCATTTTCGCCAATTCCAATATTTTTCAATAAGCCTTCCAATTCTCTTCCGAAAACATCTGCAATCTCCTGGTGTACCTCAGGATTATTTTCTCTGAGTCCATTAGAGTCTATGGTAAGATAATTTCCAGGCTGTTTTCCCATTTGCTTTGCACCGTTTTCGTCAAGTATTTGGATTTTTGTGATGGTACCATTGGCAAATTTATCTACTTTTTCTATTACTCCTTGTATCTCCGCATTAGCATCTCCCCTTAATAAACTATGTGCTTCAACGGCTAAATCTAAATTAATACCAAGATTTTTAATTAGATCTAAAGTTAATGTCAAAATGTTACCTCCTATTAGTTTATAAAAATATAATTCCCCCAAGTTGAGGATTATATTACCTTTATGATATACTTTACTTGAAAGGGAGGTAAAAAATATGCTAGTAAAGTGCATTCTTTGTGGTCAAAAACAGGAAATCAGTAAAATACATAAGGATTACCAAAGACTTGCTAGTAATCCCAATGGCCCGTATACTTGTTTTAAATGTAACAACAATGTTAAAATTAGTGCAAGCAAAGAGATAAAAACAAATAAAAAGTTACTATAACTATTTATAAGGAGTAGTATATTATTATATAAGAATGAGGGTCTCCTAGAGACCCTCATTCTTTGGGAGAGGAGAAACCGGAGGAAGAGCTTATGGGGGAGGGTTATTTACTAATAACCACTAAGCTCTTCAGTAAAATGCTTTACCAGTAAATATTATGAACTGTTACGATGTAAAATATACATACAGAGACCAATTAAAAACCAATTATTATCCTATTGTAAAAATTACCATGAAATTGCTAAAAATATGTTATAATGGGGTGTATATGTGAGAATAATTTCAGGAACTGCAAAGGGGAGGCGTATCTTTGCTCCCAAAGGTATAAAAATCAGACCTACATCAGATAGAGTCAAGGAAGCAATATTTAATACAATAGCTCCTCTGGTTAATAAAAGTGATTTTCTAGATTTGTTTGCCGGTACTGGAAACATTGGGATAGAGGCATTAAGTAGAGGTGCAAATAAATGTACTTTTGTTGATCAATCTCCCCAGGCTATTAAGTTTATAAAAACAAATTTAGCTAATCTCGCCTTTGAAGATAGAAGTATGATAATTAAAGGTGAGGCTAGAAAAGTGGCTGATAGGTTAGGGGATAATTACGATATTATTTTCTTAGATCCGCCCTATGGATGTGATTTAGTAATACCCGTTCTGAAAAATTTAAATCTATTGCTAAAAGAAGCAGGAATTGTGGTTGTTGAAACAGAACATAAAATAGAACTGCCGTCACATTGTGACAACTTTCGATTAGTTAAAGTATCTAAATATGGTGACACCCAAGTTGGTTATTATGGATTTTAACTGACTGAATTAAGATCTTACCTCAATGTAAGGGAGGACGTTAATGTGGATATTTTCATGTTAATTGATGAATTAGAACAAGAAATAGAAACAGGTAAGAAAGTTCCCCTCTCCAGTAAATTTGTAATGGAAAAAGAACGAATTTTGGACTACATAGATAAAATCAGGAGCGAATTGCCCGAGGAAATGCGACAAGCAAGATGGGTTGTAAGAGAAAGAGAAAGAGTAATCAATGAAGCAAAAATGGAAGCACAAGAGGTTCTAGATAATACCAAAAATAAAATAACAAGGTTAGCACAAGAATCAGAAGTGGTCAGGGAAGCAAAAATTCAGAGTGAAGAGATAATAGCCGAAGCACACAAAGTAGCTTATGAGATTAAAAGTGGAGCCAATCAGTATGCTGATAATCTCCTGGCTTCAATAGAAATAAAACTTCAACAAACTTTAGCCACAATTGAAGAAGGAAGAAGCGAACTAAAAGAAAGACTTCCCAAAAAGGATATTAACGATATAGAAAATGCAGGTTAAGTCTAATCTTTTTAATTAATGAGTATAATAGAGATATGATAAGTAGGGTAATTAATACAAATATAAACATTCCAAAACTGTATACTATCAGAGTTAGTGTACTAAACTCCAGATTTAATAAATTTTCATATTCGGAGATAACAGAAACCGTAGGATTGAAAATTACTAAGGTGATAGCTGCTGCTAGGATTCCATGACAAAACCTTGCAATAATAAATGGATAAAATTTGATATCTGTATTGGACAGCATACTCAATGCCTGTGCATGGATGGATAAACCTGACCAGCCTAAGATAAGACTTATACCAGCAACCTTTAGATTTAATGGAGAAGCTGATTCTGCAATTAATTTTGAACCAATAGTCATTTCAACAAAACCACTAGTTATACCCTTTGCTAATTGTAGGTCTAACATCAAGGGTTTGAAAATAAATGTTAAAGAAGTGGATAGTATTCCAATTACATTAAATAATGTAAGTAACTCAATTACAACAGAAAAAAGAATAATGAATCCACCTATTTGTGTAAGGTTGTTTATAGAATTTCTTATTGCATCACCTAGCATTTTACCCAAGGGTTTATTAGTTTTGGTGTGGCTAGCAAATAAGGTCTTTACGGCCTTTTTAAATCCCACGTTTTGTGAATTATAGTGCATTCCGTGATTTCTAGGTACCCAAAATCTTAAGCATAATCCAATACATATATTCGCTAGATAATGAGAAAGAGCAATTATAATACCAAGCTCTGGGCTTTTAAACATGCCAACAGCAACAGCTCCAAACATGAATAAAGGGCTTGCATTGTTTGTGAAACATATTAGTCTTTCAGCTTCATTTTTGGATATTATGTTTTTTCTTCTTAAGTCTGCTGTTACAATGGAACTAATTGGTGCACCGGAGGTAAATCCCACAGCAAGAACAAATGCACCAGATCCAGGCAGTCTAAACACAGGACGCATTACAGGTTCTAGTAGTACTCCTATAAACTGGACAATTCCAATTGAAACAAGAACTTCAGACATAATAAAAAAAGGTAAAAGAGCCGGGAAGACAATAGTCCACCAGGCATTTAAACCCCGTAAAGAAGCTTCGAAGGCCTGTTTAGGAAAAATCATTAAAGAAAGAAATATGATGAGGATCATTATTAATTTCAATAAATATCCTAAGATGTTCTTAGTTTGTTTTTGCATTAATTTTCTCCAATTGAAATATTAATTACTAAATATATATACTTAATAGTATCTTATATTAGACCAATTAAGGTGGGATGGCTTATGCAAAGACCTACTGTGGGCTTGGCACTTGGGGCAGGTGCTGCCAAGGGGATGGCGCACCTGGGGGTACTAATGGTTTTGGAAGAAGAAAAGATACCAGTTCATGTGATAGCAGGTACTAGTATAGGTAGCGTTTTTGGTGCTCTTTATGCCGATAATGCTGATTTAAATCTTGTTGCTAAAATGGCATGTACCATGCGGCATCAGCAGTTTGTAGATATAGTGTTGCCAAAGATGGGTTTGATAAAAGGTGAAAAGATTGAAGAATTGTTTAAAGTAATAACAAAAAACAAGAACTTTAATGAATTAGCCAAGCCATTTTTTGCAATTGCTGCAGATATAGAAACAGGTGAGGAAGTAGTGATAAATACTGGTAAGGTTGCT
Source organism: Desulfitibacter sp. BRH_c19 (assembly GCA_001515945.1). Taxonomy (NCBI): domain Bacteria; kingdom Bacillati; phylum Bacillota; class Clostridia; order Neomoorellales; family Desulfitibacteraceae; genus Desulfitibacter; species Desulfitibacter sp. BRH_c19. The sequence continues at coordinate 286,759 of LOER01000016.1, read as the reverse complement.
GATGCTTTAAGAGCTAGTGTATCGATTCCAGGAATTTTTAAACCAAAAAGAATTGCTAATAGGTTATTAGTAGATGGTGCTGTTAAAAATCATGTACCAATAAATATATTGAGGTTGCAAGGAGCCGACTATATAATAGCTGTGGATGTTAGATTTGGTGGCAGAATAGGGGGTAAGCATAATGTTCAGACTATTTTTGATGTTATTCTAATGTCATTAGAAATAACTCACTTTGAACATGTACAAAGATTGTGTCATGAATGTAATGCATTAATACAACCAGATCTTTCCCATATCAGCCCAACAAGGTTTGATAGAGCCGAGGAGTGTATAGAATTAGGTATAGGTGAAGCGAGAAGAATAATCCCGGCTATAAAAAAAGATTTACAAGCCTTAGGAGTGATATGAACGATATTTTTCAAAGACTTAATGTTAAAGGGGATAATTATCAAAATGAAAGTACTAATTGTAAACTCAGGAAGTTCATCAATCAAGTATCAAATGTTTGACATGGAAAATGAAAGTGTATTAGCGAAGGGACTAGTTGAAAGAATTGGTTTAGAAGGGGCTTTAATAACTTACCAAGCAGCAGGTCAAGACAAATATATTTTAGAAACTGAAATTCCTAACCATGAAATAGGAATAAAATTTGTAGTTGAGTCTTTAACAGATGCTCAGCATGGAGTTATCAGGAGTATGGATGAAATTAATGCAGTAGGACATCGTGCTGTTCATGGAGGAGTAATTGCCGAATCGGTTTTAATTGATGATAGGATCAAAGAAGAATTTGAAAAGCTATTTAGTCTTGCACCATTGCATAATCCTCCCGGGCTTATGGGAATGAATGCTTGCGAGAAGCTAATGCCTAATATACCTCAGGTAGCTGTATTTGATACCGCATTCCATCAGACAATGTCACCATCAGCATATACCTATGCTTTACCTAAGGGAATTTGTGAGAAGCATAAAATTCGTAGGTATGGGTTTCATGGTACCTCTCACAAATTTGTGGCCAGGCGTGCAGCAGAAATTACAGGTTTAGATTTGAATAATTCCAAAATTGTGACCTGTCACCTAGGTAACGGTGCATCAATTACTGCGGTCAAAAATGGCAAATCTGTGGATACAAGCATGGGATTAACTCCCCTAGAAGGACTAGTGATGGGAACACGCTGTGGTAATATTGACCCAGCAATAGTACCCTTCTTGATGGAAAAGGAAAACTTGAATATTGACCAAATCAATCAACTTATGAACAAAAAAAGCGGTGTATTTGGTGTTTCTGGGGTAAGTAGTGATTTTAGGGATCTCGAAGCAGCGATAGAAGAAGGAAACACAGATGCACAATTAGCTATTGATGTATATATTCATTGTGCAAAAAAAATTATTGGTGCCTATGCAGCAGTTTTAAATGGTGTTGATATTTTAGTATTTACAGCAGGATTAGGTGAAAATTCAGGAGCAATCAGGGAAAAAATATGTGAAAACATGGATTACCTTGGCATTAATATTGATTTAGAAATAAATAAGATTCGTGGAGAGGAAAAAGTAGTTTCTACTATTGATTCATCAACTAAGGTTGTTGTTGTACCAACCAATGAAGAGCTTATGATTGCTAGAGAAACTAAAGAGGTTCTTGAGTCAATTTCTTGACATATACTCCTCTGGTCCTGTATAATCTCCATTAGAGTCGTGTAAAGGATGGTTTGCTGTGTATATTGATGTTGAGAAACTTAAGATGGAAAAATTATCAACTCGACATTATGACTTTTCGTTAAATTTGCCAGAACTAATGGTGGGTCAAGAAGAAAAAGTCAGTTTTGAAGGCCCGATAAAAGTGGCCGCAACGGTAATGTTTGCTAATAAAGATATTCTAGTTGAGGGAGAAATTACTGCCAAAGCACAAATTACATGTCATTGTTGTTTAGAGCCATTTATATTTGATATAGAAGCTCCTTTTAAAGAAAGATTTGTATCTAGTGTTGAATATAACTTGCTCTCAGAAGATGAACAGCAAGGTGAGGATATGAATTGGTACAAGAATGGCAAAATTGATTTACAACCTTTTATAGAACAGGCAGTAATCTTAGCTATACCTATGAGGGCAGTATGTAAAGATAGTTGTCTAGGGTTGTGTCCGAAATGTGGTTGTAACCTTAACTTGAATAAGTGTGAGTGTAAAGAAGAAATAATTGACCCCAGATTGGCAGTTTTACAGCAACTACTTAAAAACTAATTAGAGCAAGGGAGGCTTATAGATGGGAGTACCAAAAAGAAGACATTCTAAAGCAAGAGTACGTTCTAGACGTTCACAATGGAGAAAAATCAGTTCATTACCTTTAGTAGAATGTCCACAGTGTCATCAACTGAAGGTACCACACAGAATTTGTGCTGAATGTGGTTTTTACAAAAAGGAAGTAGCCGGTGCAGAAAAAGAATAGTTTAAATAGGCAGAAAAGAGTTGTTAACATGTGTGTTGACAATTCTTTTTTACATTATTTAGAAGGATAAGCTTTTATTAATGCTTGCCAATTTAGTAAAAAATAACTATAATATATTTAATACTAGGTACTAATAACTACTAATAATTAGAGGTGCTAATATGGCTAAGGGTTCAAAAAAAGAAAGACAAGAGCAGTTAGTAAGGTTTTTAAAAGAAAACCCATTTACTACTGATGAAGATCTAGCCGAATACTTTTCTGTTAGTATACAGACAATACGTTTGGACAGAATCTCCTTAGGCATACCAGAGCTTAGAGAAAGGGTTAAAAGTGTAGCACAAGAAAAATATGCAAAGTTAAAATCTCTTTCAAAAACTGAGCTTGTAGGAGAACTTATAGACATTGTTCTAGATAAGGAAGCTTATTCATTGTTAAAGATAGAGGAGGAACATGTTTTAGAAAGAACTGGCATCGCCCGTGGGCACCACCTTTTTGCGCAGGCTAATTCATTGGCTATTGCAGTTGTAAATGCCAAGGTGGTATTGACAGGTAGTGCCAGGGTACGCTATAAAAGACCTGTAGGTATTGGTGAAAAAATTGTATGTAAAGCCGTTGTAAAGGTTAAAAGGGCCAATACATATTTAGTCTCTGTATACTCCAAAGTTGAAGGTGAAATGGTTTTTAAGGGACAGTTCATTGTTCAATCACAGGCTACATAATTTGGGGACATTCCCTTTCAAGAGGCAAGAAGCAGGAAGCAAGAGGCAATGAAAAAATCCTGCATATATCCTGCTTCTTGAACGTTGTGTTGCTGTACATTAAAGGAGGAATTTTAGATGGTAAGGATAGCCCTGGATACCATGGGAGGAGATTATGCCCCAAGTGAGATTATCAAAGGTGCCATTGAAGCAGTTAAAATGGGTTATTCTGAGGTAATCTTGGTGGGCATTGAGTTACAAATAAAGGAGGAGCTAGCTAAGTATCCTGTGATAGAAGGTATAAGTGTTCATCATGCTTCAGAGGTAATAGGCATGGATGAAGCACCTGCTAGTGCAACTAGAAAAAAAAGGGATAGTTCCATTATGGTAGCTGCTAAGCTAGTTAAAGAGAAAGTTGCTCATGGCATGGTATCAGCTGGTAGTACTGGGGCGCAAATGGCAGCTAGTGTTATGAACATTGGAAGAATTAAAGGAATTAATAGACCTGCCATAGTTACCTTAATGCCAACCTTGAGCGGTCCAAAAGTTTTATTAGATGTGGGTTCAAATGTTGATTCCAAACCTGAAAATTTGCTTCAATTTGCTCATATGGGAAGTTTGTATGCAGAAAAATTGTTAGGGTATAAAAAACCAAAAGTTGGGTTAATTAATATTGGGGCAGAAAAAACTAAGGGGAACCAGCTTACAATAGCTGCATATGAACTTCTAGAAGAAAGCAATCTGAATTTTGTTGGTAATATAGAACCAAGAGATATTCCCCAAGGACCAGTAGATGTTATGGTATGTGATGGTTTTGTGGGAAATTGTCTTTTAAAGTTTGCAGAGGGTTTAGCTGGAGGATTTAGTGTTTTATTAAAAAGAGAATTAACAAAGAACTTTGTAAGAAAAATAGGGGCTTTAGCACTACTACCTGGACTTAAAAATATAAAAAAACAATTTGATTATGCGGAATATGGTGGCGCACCTTTATTAGGCATTAATGGTGTGAGTATAATATGTCATGGAAGTTCAAAATCGGTAGCAATATCCAATGCTATTAAAGTAGCAGCACAGAGTTATGATAGCAAACTAGTGGAGGCTATTCAACGAATAAATGACATCTAAAGGTGGGATAAAAGATAAAAATGGAAAATAAATACCGTGCAAAAATCGTAGGTGTAGGTATGTATTTACCTGAAAAGATAGTAACTAATAAATGTCTAGAGACAACTGTAGATACAAATGATGAGTGGATTAAGTCTAGAACCGGAATTGAGGAAAGACGTGTAGTGGAAGATGATTTAGCATGTTCCGACTTAGGAGCAAAAGCTGCTTTAAAGGCTATGGAACGGGCAAAAGTGACCCCGGAGGATATTGATTTGATAATTGTCGCCACACTAACTGGCGATATGGTTTGGCCATCTACAGCTTGCTTGATACAAGAAAAAATAGGTGCATATAAAGCTGCAGCATATGATCTATCAGCAGGTTGTACAGGGTTTATTTATGGACTAACAACGGCAACCCAGTTTATAGAAACAGGATATTATAAGAATGTGCTAGTAATCGGGGCCGAAGTTATGTCAAAAATAGTAAACTGGGATGACAGAAATACCTGCATTTTATTTGGTGATGGAGCAGGAGCAGTTGTTTTACAACCATCCCAGGATTCATCAGGAATACTAGCAAATTATCTGGGGAGTGACGGAAGGGGAGCTCATTTGCTCAAACAACCTGCTGGAGGGTCAAGTCTTCCTCCATCGTATCAGACTATAGATGATAAAATGCATACTATACACATGAATGGAAATGAAGTGTTTAAGTTTGCTGTGCGTGTAATGGGAGAAGCTTCTTTAAAAGTTCTTGAGATGGCAGGTGTAAAAAAAGAGGAAGTGGATTTGTTCATACCCCATCAGGCAAACATACGCATAGTCGAGGCAGCTACTAAAAGGTTGAATTTGTCACCGGAAAGGGTTGTTGTAAATCTTAATAAATATGGAAATATGTCAAGTGCATCCATTCCCGTTGCATTAAATGAAGCATATGAGAATAATAGAATATGTGCTGGACAAAAAGTATTATTGGTTGGTTTCGGAGCAGGTTTAACCTGGGGAGCTACTTTAATTCAATGGTAACTTCACAATTCTACAAATCGATTAGGAGGTGTTTTTTATCAAAACACGAATTACTGAAATTCTTGGTATAAAATATCCAATTATCCAAGGTGGTATGGCTTGGATAGCTACAGGAGAATTAGCAGGTGCTGTTTCTAAAGCAGGTGGATTGGGAATAATAGGCGCAGGAAATGCTCCGCCAGAAATAGTTGAAAAAGAAATAGCCAAAGTTCGAGAAATTACAAATAAGCCTTTTGGGGTTAATGTTTATTATTTATCTCCATATGTAGAGGAAATTATTAATCTGGTAATTGATAAAAAGATATCTATAATAACTACAGGGGCAGGAAATCCAGGCAAACATTTATCTGCACTACAAGAAGCACAGGTAAAGGTTTTTCCTGTAGTGGCATCTGTTGCCCTAGCAAGAAGATTAGAGAGATTAGGCGTAGATGGACTAATAGCAGAAGGCATGGAATGTGGTGGTCACATAGGAGAAACCACGACAATGGCTCTTACACCGCAAATAGTTGATGCAGTAAATATTCCTGTAGTAGCAGCAGGTGGAATCGCAGATGGAAGAGGTATGCTAGCAGCAATGGCATTAGGAGCAGAAGGTGTACAAATTGGCACTCGTTTTATCTGCACTACTGAATGTATAGCTCACGATGCTTATAAAAAAGAAATAATTAAAGCGAAAGATAGGGATACAGTAGTTACAGGAGTACATGGTCATCATGTTAGATGTTTAAAAAATAAATTAACCAAAGAGTTTATCAAAAGGGTTGAGTCAGGAGTCTCATTAGAGGAGCTTGGAGAATTAGGAGCCGGTAAGTTGAAAATTGCTGCCATTGATGGAGATATGGATATGGGTTCTATTATGGCAGGTCAGGTTTGTGCAATGATAAATACTATAACATCTGTAGAAAACGTAATTAATGAAATAATGGAAGGTTTTAAGAATAATTTAAAAAAGTTGCAAAATTTAGGCTAAAGTGGAGGTTGATATGCAAAAACTGGCATTTTTGTTTCCAGGCCAAGGGTCTCAATATGTTGGGATGGCAAAAGATTTTAAAGAGAATTATCCCGAGGCAAGGGAATTATTGCAAAAAGCTGATGACATATTGGGTTATAAGTTAAGTGAGATAATATTAGAAGGGCCAGAGGAAACTCTTAGATCTACAGTAAATACTCAACCTGCTATTCTTACGGTAAGCACAATATGTTGGGAACTAATCAAGAAGGAAGGAATTATTCCTGATTATGCAGCAGGTCATAGCTTAGGCGAATATTCTGCTTTAGTAGCTGCTAAATGTATTGATTTTCCTGATGCCCTTAAATTGGTATCTAAAAGAGGAAAATTTATGGAAGAAGCTATACCTGCGGGTATAGGGGCAATGGCTGCAATCCTAGGTCTAGCAAATGAAAAGGTTGAAGATATATGCTCACGTATTGACGGAGTTGTGGAGACTGTCAACTATAATTGTCCAGGACAATTAGTTATTGCAGGTGAAAAAGACAAAGTTGAAGCTGCCTCACAGCTGGCAGTCGCAGAGGGAGCTAAAAGGGCAATTTTATTAAATGTAAGTGGACCTTTCCATTCAAGTTTAATGGAACCTGCAGCGGAAAAATTTGCTCATGAATTAGGAAAAGTAGACTTTAAAAGCCCAAACTTTCCAATAGTTGCAAATTTAAATGCTGAGCTTGTGGAATGTCCGGATAAAATTAAAAACAGTTTAAATGGACAGATTTACAATCCGGTGTTATGGGATATGTCAATAAGAAAACTAATAGAATTAGGCGTTGATACATTTGTTGAGGTAGGACCGTCAAAAGTGCTAAGCAGCCTAATGAAAAAAATAGATAAAAATGTAAAGGTTTATAATGTGGAAAATGTAGAAAGCCTAAACAATACCATAAAAGAATTAAAGGGGGATAAATAATGTTAACTGGAGAAATTGCCTTGGTTACAGGTGGGTCTAGGGGTATAGGAAAGGCTATTTCAATCGCTTTAGCAAAGGCAAATGCTACAGTTGTGGTAAACTCAATAGATGAAGAGGAAGCAATTGGTGTAGCTAATGAAATAAAGTCTTTAGGTACAAATGCAATGGCTATTGAAGCTGATATTTCAAATGCTACTGAAGTAGAAAATATGCTTAAACTAATCCAAGATAATCTTGGAAAAGTAACTATACTTATTAATAACGCTGGTATAACTAAAGATGGATTGTTGATGAGAATGAAAGAAGCTGACTGGGATGCAGTTCTAAATATCAATCTCAAAGGTACATTTAATTGTACTAAGGCCTGCATCAAAGACATGATTAAACAAAAAAAAGGTAATATAGTTAACATTAGTTCTGTGGTAGGAATATCAGGAAATGCTGGTCAGGCAAACTATTCAGCCTCAAAAGCAGGAGTGATAGGTTTTAGTAAAAGTATTGCCAAAGAAGTAGGAAATAGAGGTATAAGGGTAAATGCAGTTGCTCCTGGCTTTATTGATACAGTAATGACCGAGAAATTATCACAGGAAGTGGTTACTAAAATAAAGGACCAGATTCCTTTGGGAACTTTAGGTAAAGCTGAAGATGTAGCAGATTTGGTATTATTTTTAGTTTCTCCATCAGCTAAATATATTACTGGTGAAGTAATTAAGGTAGATGGAGGATTAAACTTGTAATTCAAAGATAAGCAATTTTTTATAGAGAGGAGGTGAAAAGATGTCATCTGTAATTGATAAAATCAAAAAAATTGTTGTTGAACAGTTGGATGTTGAAGAAGCAAATATTTCTCTTGAGACTTCTTTTGAAGATTTAGATGCGGATTCTCTTGACATTGTTGAACTTATTATGGCTCTTGAGGAAGAATTCGGTATCGAAATTCCTGATGAAGATGGTGAAAAGTTAACTACAGTAGGTGCTGCAGTTGAGTATATTAATAACAAAGCAAGTTAATTATCATTGTTAATAAAGTCCCGTAGGGATACTACGGGACTTTCACCAAATCAGATGACCATATACTTAATGGTTTAAAGGGGGTATAGCCCATGACTTTTCCGGCACTTACTATAGGCAATTTTACAGTTTCTTTACCTATTATTCAGGGTGGTATGGCTATAAGGATATCAACTGCTTCATTAGCTGCAGCAGTAGCTAGAGAAGGAGGAATAGGAGTTATAGCTGGTACTGGAATGAGCAGCCAGGAATTAAGGGATGAAATTAGAAAGGCCAAAGAACTAGCTGGGGATGAAGGTAAAATTGGAGTTAATGTTTTATTTGCTGCTTCTAATTTTGCCATATTAATAAAAGAAGCTATGGCAGCAGGCATTGACCTTATTATATATGGAGCAGGTTTTTCAAAGGATATTTTTAAATTGGGAAAGGAATATAATTGTCCGATAGTACCAATAGTATCAAGTGCTAGATTGGCAAAGACTGCAGAGAAACTTGGCGCTGCAGCTATTATTGTAGAAGGATGCGAAGCTGGAGGACACCTTGGAACTGATAGACCTCTAAAAGAATTAATACCTGAAATCAGGAAAGTAACTACCATTCCCATAATAGGAGCAGGGGGCATATCTTCAGGCGAGGATATGTACAATGTGATGAAATTGGGTGCTAATGGTGTTCAAATAGCTACTAAATTTGCAGCAAGCGAAGAATCTAATGCTTCACAAGAATTTAAAAACGTATATATGTCTTCTGTGGAAGGCGATTCGGTCTTAATAAATAGTCCCGTTGGATTACCAGGAAGAGCTGTAAAAACTTCCTTTTCAGAAGCAATTATAAATGGAGATAGGGTTGAAATGGGAAAGTGTACTAGTTGTCTAAAAAGATGCAATAAAGTATTTTGCATTAAAAGTGCTTTGGAAAATGCTCAGATGGGCGTTATTGATAAAGGTTTAGTATTCGCGGGCATTGATGTACACAAAATAACTGAAATATTACCAGTGAAAGAGATAATGAGCAGATTTATAAAAGAATTTGAAGAAACTAGCAAAAGACTTGGGGGGTTGTGGAATGACTAAAAGAGTAGTGATTACAGGGATGGGTGTTTTGAGTCCTGTTGGTGTCGGATTAGAAGAATTTTGGAATTCTTTAACTGAGGGTAAATCTGGAATAGGCCCAGTAACTCATTTTGACGCCTCAAATATTGCCACTTCTATTGCTGGTGAAGTGAAAGATTTTGAGCCACAAAAATACATTGATAGAAAAGAAGCAAGAAGAATGGACAGGTATACTCAATTTGCTGTAGCTGCAACAACAATGGCTATGAAGGATGCTGGTTTATCAAAGGAAAATATCGATTGTGAAAGATTTGGAGTTATTATTGGAACAGGAATAGGTGGCACTAATACTTTTGAAGAACAACATCGTGTTCTTGGTGACAAAGGACCAGGAAGGGTTAGTCCATTTTTTGTACCCATGATGATTGCCAATATGGCAGCAGGACACATTTCAATAGCTGTAGGTGCGAAAGGGGTAAACTATACTGTAATAACAGCATGTGCTTCTGGAACAAATTCAGTTGGTGAAGCATTTAAAGTCTTGCAGAGAGGCTCTGCAGATGTAATGATAACAGGGGGTACAGAAGCAGCTATCACTCCCATGGCCATGGCTGGCTTTGCTTCCATGAAAGCAATGTCAACAAGAAATGATCAACCAGAAAAAGCAAGCCGACCCTTTGATGCTGATAGAGATGGTTTTGTAATGGGAGAAGGCTCAGGTATTTTAATTTTAGAAACCTTGGAGCATGCGCAAAAAAGAGGAGCTAAAATCTATGCTGAAGTGGTTGGCTATGGATGTTCTGCCGATGCGTTTCATATAACTGCACCGGCCCCAGGAGGAGAGGGTGGAGCAAGGGCAATGAAACTAGCCATAGAAGATGCTAATATTAGACCAGAAGAAATTGATTATATCAATGCCCATGGTACATCTACAGATTTAAATGATAAGTATGAGACATTGGCTATAAAAGCTGTGTTTGGAGAGTACGCATATAAAGTAGCAGTTAGCTCAACAAAATCAATGACTGGACATTTATTAGGAGCATCTGGTTCGGTTGAAATAATAGCATGTGCATTAACAATCAATAATGGAATTATTCCTCCAACTATTAATTTGGAAAGCCCTAGTCCTGAATGTGACTTAGATTATGTACCAAATGAGGCACGTAAACAAAATGTTAATGTAGCCCTATCTAATTCTCTCGGTTTTGGTGGCCATAATGCTACGATAATTATTAAAAAATTTGTAGAATAGAGAAGGAAAATGGAGAAAAAAAGGATAAAAGAATTAGAGAACTTTGCAAGTAAAAATAGAATTATTTTTAAAGATGATAGTTTGCTGGATGTTGCTTTTACCCATCCTACCTATGTGTTTGAAAATAAAGGTAGGAGTTTTGAAAGTAATCAAAGACTAGAATTCTTAGGAGATGCTGTTCTTGGAATGGTAGTGGCACAATATCTTTATGAAACATTTGAACAGGAACCTGAAGGTACTTTAACAAAGATGAGAGCAGCAGTTGTATGTGAGGCAACCCTTGCTAGAATTGCCAGGAAATTAAAAGTAGGACAATTTCTAAGTCTTGGAAAAGGTGAGGAATTGACAGGTGGTAGGGATAGAAATTCTAGTCTTGCTGATGCTCTTGAAGCATTAATTGGTGCACTATATTTAGATCAAGGTATTGAAAAGGTTAAAGAATTTCTGCGAGATAATTTGTTAAATGAATTGGACAAATATGAATTAGGAAACTATGGTGATTACAAAACTATGGTTCAGGAATTAGCTCAGAAGGTATTTGGAGAAAATGTTTTCTATCATATTATTTCTGAAAGCGGTCCTGATCATCATAAACAATTTCAAGCAGGTATTTCTTTAAAGAGTGAATTATTAGCAGTAGGTACTGGTAATAGCAAGAAAGAAGCAGAACAAGCAGCAGCCAAAAAAGCATTTTACCAGTTAAAAGAAGAGAATAATAAATAAAATGAAAGTATAGTGGTGAGTAAATTGAAACACTATATCATTCCAATTTTTGTACCCCATATGGGCTGTCCATTTCAGTGTGTTTTTTGTGATCAGAGAAAAATAAGCTCTGAAAAAAATACTGCTGTAGTTAAAATTATTGAGAGCTACTTGAAAACCATTGAGGTAAAGCAGGTTCAGAAAAGAGTGGAAGTAGCTTTTTATGGGGGTAGTTTTACTGCTGTTGAAAAAGAGAGGCAGATCGAACTATTAGCGTTAGTGCAGCCATATTTGATGTCAGGTCGTGTTGATAATGTACGAATATCAACAAGGCCTGACTTTATTAGTGTACAAATACTAGATTATTTGAAAAAATATGGAGTAAGTGTAATTGAATTAGGTGTTCAGTCACTAGATGATAGGGTACTTAAACTATCAGGCAGAGGCCATGATTCTAGTTGCGTATATAAATCAGCCAGTTTAATAAAGGAGGCTAATATTAGACTTGGAATCCAGCTAATGCCCGGTCTGCCTGGAGATACCTTGGATAGTATACTAGCAACAATGGAAAAAACTATTGAGATTAGTCCAGATTTTGTTAGGATTTATCCTACTGTTGTTATAGAGAACACTCCTCTTCATGAACAGTTAAAAAAGAAAAAATATTTTCCTATGATTCTATCAGATGCTGTCCAAGTTTGTGCTAAAATGTATAGAGAATTCATTAATAACCGAATACAAGTTATTAGAATGGGTTTACAGGCAACAGATTTACTTGATAAACAATATGTTATTGAAGGACCATATCATCCATCCTTTGGAGAATTGGTGTTGAATCAAGTGGCATATGAATTAATGGTTGAACAAATTAACATTGTAAAGGATTCAGCTGATTACTTGAAATGCATAGTGCCACCCAAGCAATTATCAATATATCTAGGTCAAAAGAGAATTAATGTGAAAAAAATAAATTCTATTTTACCTATCAACTTTGAGATAATTGGATGTCAAGAAATACCGTTCAATCAATTTAGAGTAGCTACACAAAGTAGATTGATAACATGTTTTCAAAAGTATTTATCATAGCTGGCTTAGTATTGTGGGGGGAGAAATTTGTATCTTCAACGAGTAGAATTGCATGGTTTTAAGTCATTTGTAAATAAAGTTTCCATAAAACTTGATAGAGGAATTACAGTTATTGTAGGTCCGAATGGGAGCGGTAAAAGTAATGTTGTGGACGCATTAAGATGGGTGCTTGGTGAAACAAGCGTCAAATCACTACGTGGTAGCAGGCTTGAGGATATAATATTTTCCGGGACAAAAAATAAAAGACCCATGGGGATGGCCGAGGTTACAATAGTTCTGGATAACTCTTCTGGGATATACCCAATGGAATATAACGAAATAACTGTAACACGAAAGGTTTTCCGAGATGGCGAAAGTCAATTCTTAATAAACAAAAACTCATGTCGTTTAAAAGATGTACAGGCTCTTTTTATGGATACTGGACTTGGAAAAAATGCATTTGCAATTATTGGGCAGGGAAAGGTTGATGACATAATTAACTCGAGCCCAGAAGAACGAAGGCCTCTTTTAGAAGAGGTGGCAGGTATCACCAAATATAAATACAGAAAAAAAGAAGCTGAACAGAAGGTTGCCGTAACAGAACAAAGTTTACTAAGGATTGATGACATTGTTTATGAAATTGAGGAACAATTACCATCATTAAAAACTGAATCAGATAAAGCCAAGGAGTATTTAAGTAAAATTAAATTGCTGGAAAATATAGAGTTTCAATTTTTTAATTTTGAAAGAGAAAAGTTACAAAGAAGACTGAGTACCTTAACAGCACAATATTATCAAAATAACAAGCAGGTTATTACTTATAGCAGGTTCTTAAATGAATTGGATAAATACATATTTGATGAAAAGTTTATTCTTGATAAATGTAAAGATAAAATTTCAACCTTTGCTAATCTCATAGGTGAAATGAATTCTGAATTGGAAAGATACTTAGGTGAAGAAAAGGTTTTAAAAGAACAAGTGAAGGGATTAATGAGAGAAATTGAGGTTTTAAAGGCAGATAAAGGCGTCCATAGTTCCGAAGTTAATAATTGGACATCGAAAGTGAAAGTATTATATGAAGACATCAAAAATGTGGATAGTAAGCTTAAAAAGCTAGAAGAAAAAGTGAGTGTTATTAGTAATGAAATAAGCGATTATGAAAATAATTTAGGGCATAATGAAGGGCAAATCACAGAAGCTAATAACCTTCTAGTGGATTATCAATCTATGTTAGTGCAGTATAAAAATGATATTGCTAAATTTGAAACAAAGATTTCTTTCCTCCAAAAACAAAGTGAGAAGATTGAAGGACAATTAGAGGATAAGGTGACTAAACTTAAAGGATTAAGCCACGAACAACAAAAAACCGTAATTGAATTAAAAGATTCACAAACCGAGCATGACAAATCATTAGAAGCTGTACAAGCCAATAAAAAGAAAGCCGATGAAATTCAAATTGAAAAGGCAAAAGTTAATATGGAGATAGATTCTGCACAAAAAGATTTGTATAGAACAAACTCCAGACTTAATTTTTTAAAGGACTTAGAAGAGGATATGGAAGGCTATTTCCCTGGGGTTAAGGCTATATTACTTGCAAAGAAAAACAACCCAGGTAATTGGGATGGCATAGTAGGAAGTGTGGCAGAGCTGATAGTTGTACCGCCTGAACTTGTTGTTCCAATAGAAACGGCAATAGGATCCCAACTGCAGAATCTTATATCCATTTCACAAAAGGAAGCTGAGCAAGCTATAAGTTTTTTGAAAGCAAATAAATCAGGTAAGGTGACTTTTCTACCCTTAAATACGATTCAGACGAAAACCTTTAGTATTCCACAGAAGCATAGGAATTCTCCAGGACTAATAGGTTTAGGGTCTGACTTAATTAAATGTGACAATAGATATAGTGCTGTTATTAAATATCTCTTAGGCCGTGTATTAATTGTAGAAAACCTAAACATAGGACTAGATTTTGCTAAGGAATTCAATTACTCAGTAAAAATAGTATCTTTAGATGGTCAAGTAATTATGCCTGGAGGTTCTATTACTGGAGGCTTTATTAAAACTTCTACAAACAACTTATTATCCAGAAAGAATGAAATTGCAAGCCTTATAAAAACAATAGCGCCACTAGAAAACTCTTTAAAGATTAAGCAAGATGAATCCAATAGATTAAGAGGTTTAGAAGAAAAGCTTGCGCTTAAAGCCAAAGATCTTATAGAAATATCAACTGACTTAAAAAATGTATTATTACAAAAGAACAATACTCTTAGTAGTATTAAAGAAAAAATAGAAATAACTAAGGACGAAATTAGTATTTTTAAAAGTGAAATTAATGTAATTAAATCTAGCAAAATAGATAATGATGAAATGATAAAAAAAGCTGAAAAAAAAGTTTTAGATATTGAAAAGCAAATCTCAGATGTAACCCTTGAAGTAACAAATAAAAAACAAATAAGTAGAAGTATACGAGATCAGATTAATAAACTTGTAAATTTACAACATCAAGAACAAATTGAGAAGAGTGTTTGGGATCAAAAGCGCAACCAGTTGGAAGAAAAGGTAGAGGATTTTACTGCTAGAATATCCAACTATAAAGAAAAGATAGATATTAATCAAAAGAAACTACTTACTAACACAGAACAAATACAAACCATAGAAAATTCTATTAAGCATTACAATGTAAAGATTACTAAGATTCTTTTAGAAAAAGAAAAAGTAGATAATATGAAGAATCAGCTTATAGAAAGCAAAGAGTTTATCTTAAACACTTTTAACAAACATGAAAAACTACATTCAAAAATTAATAATATCTATCAAGAATTAACCAAGAAACAGCATCAATTAGAGTTAGAAAGGACAAGAATAGAAACAAATTTAGAAACAATTGCTTCTAAGATTGATGAAAAATTCGGAGAGGATTTTGTTTCTGTTGAAGTTGAGATAAAACAATTCAAACCTGAAATTGAAAGGCTCAAGGAAGAATTATCCGCTCTGGGGCAGGTTAATACGGGCGCAATTGAGCATTATGAAAAACTGAGTGAAAGAACATTATTTCTTCAAGACCAGAAAGCAGATCTTTTAAGGGCCAAACAATCCTTGGAAAAAGTAATTAAAGAAATAGATAGCATAATCGAGGAAAGGTTCAGTCAAACCTTTGCGAAGGTAAGTCATGAGTTTTCATCTATTTTTAAATACTTGTTTGGCGGAGGAAGTGCCAGTATATACGTTACAAACGAAGAAGATTTGTTAAATACTGGGGTTGATATTGAAGCGCAACCACCAGGGAAAAAGCTACAAAACATAAGTTTATTATCTGGGGGCGAAAAAGCTTTAACAGCAATTGCCTTACTTTTTGCTTTTTTAAAAATTAAACCAAGTCCATTTTGTGTATTAGATGAAATAGAATCTTCACTAGATGAAGCTAATGAACAAAGGTTTTCAAAGTTTTTACGTGAATTATCAAACAGTACACAATTTTTAGTAGTTTCCCACAGGCAAAACACAATGCTGGTAGCGGATAATTTGTATGGAATAACTACGGAAGAACCTGGTGTTTCCAAAGTAGTTTCAGTAAAACTATCTGATAACCTGGCAGTTGTTTAACATTTTAAAGAATATACATTGGTTTCCGAGGAAAACTAAATTAAACCAAGAATAGACTAAAAATGTTACTTCGGGAGTGATATTATGAATCAAAAAATTAGTGGTATTTCAGAGCAATTAGTAAAAATGTTGGTAGATAGAACAATGCAACTTAGTCAAGGAAGAAATGCTGGATGCTTTGGTTTTGTTAACGAAGATGGGATTATTGATGAGTGCACCGAAATTGTTAGTGGAGGTCTAAGTGGATTACCCTTAAGAATATTGCTTAATAAAATCAGTACCATGAAGGACAAATCTTTAATTGAAGGCTTAAATTTGCTTCCAGACAATACAGTATTTGTGGTTACAAGACCAGGCAAGACAGGTTTAGCTACTGATGTATCAGGTGTTGATTTTTTTAACTGTCCTATAATATCAATTGGAGTTAAAAATGAAGGAGCTGCAGGAATAAGTGTTGTTTACCCCAAACCAGAGTATTTCGATCTATCTACAAAATCGGAAGAAATGAATATAGAAACTCTAGCGAGCAATACCATGGATGAAGAAAAAGAAGTGCTAAAGACAAATCATGAGTTAAGCTTAAAATACTTAGAGGTTTCTGAGGAGTTACCTCAGGTTAAATTTGACTTGAAGAATGTGGATAGCCACAAAGGTAATGGGAAAAAATGGAAGCTACCAAGATTGGCTGTTAGATCTATTGATAAAAGTTTAGCGAAGTCCCTAGTGGATGAATCTATGAAAGTGGGACAGGGCAGAGAGGTTGCAGCTATAGGAGTTATTGATGAAAAGGGTCATGTTACTGGGCAAGGTAAATTAGTAGCAGGTGGAATTGGTTATGTCCCATCAAGATTGCTTGCATCAAGTTTTACAGACATCTCTGGTAAATCTCTTAAAGTAATCTATAGTGGCATAATACCTGACAATGCAATTATCATCCATACTCATCCTGGAGGTACTGGAGTCATGCATATTGGAGATGCTAATGCTGGTCCTGGTACGTGGGGAAGGCCAATTATCGCAATTGGTCATGATAAAGATGGTAAGATTAGGGGAGCTACAGTAATTGAGAAGGCAGATAGAATATTTGAGCTTACGGATGAAGATGAAGTTTTAAACAGCAAATTTTTTGGAGCTGAGACAACAGAAGAAGAAACTCAAATTCGCAACAGAAAGTTTGCTATAGCGCAAGAATTTACTGACCTTTGTAAACCTATTGAGCTTAATTAGGAAAACATGATAGAATATATCTGAGGTTAAGGTTAAGCCTTAGCCTTATTTTCATATTGGAGGAAAATAGCATGGGATTGTTTGACAAAATTAAAGGCGGGTTACAAAAAACAAAACAGGGATTTGTGGATAAGGTTACTGAATTGGTTACAGGATATAAGAAAATTGATGATGAGTTTTTTGAAAAACTCGAGGAAATCTTAATTGAGGCAGATATTGGGGTTAACACGTCGCTGAAATTAGCAAAAAACTTAAAGCAAAGAATTTATGATGAAAAAGTATCTGATATGGATAGAGTAAATGAAATAATACAAGAAGAATTAGTAGCTTTGTTGGAAGATGACATTAAAACTATAAACCTTTCAGAACAAAAACCAACTGTAATCATGGTTGTTGGAGTAAATGGTGTGGGAAAAACAACAACTATAGGTAAATTAGCATATAACTTTAAGGAACAAGGTAAAAAGGTAATACTTGCAGCTGGGGATACTTTTAGGGCTGCTGCTAGTGAACAGCTTAGTATATGGGCTGAGAGGGCTAATGCAGATATTGTGAAGCATCAAGAAGGTTCAGATTCTGCTGCAGTTGCTTATGACGCGGTCCAAGCTGCTATATCAAGAAAAGCGGATGTTGTTTTAATTGATACAGCAGGTAGGTTACATAACAAAATAAATTTGATGAATGAAATTGGAAAAGTAAAAAAAGTTATCAGTAAAGCCAAAGTGGATGCTCCAAATGAAGTCTTACTTGTACTTGATGCTACAACAGGCCAAAATGCGATTTCACAAGCTAAAAATTTCAAAGAAGTGGTAGACGTGACAGGAATTGTTTTAACTAAGTTGGATGGTACTGCAAAGGGTGGAGTAATATTTGGTATTAAGGAGGAATTGGGGCTACCCATTAAATACATAGGTGTTGGGGAAAAGATTGAAGATTTAAAACCATTTAATCCAAATGACTTTGTAAAAGCACTATTTGCTAGTGATTAGGGTATTGGAAAACGGCATTATTTTGCTCACCCGGAAATTAAGTTTTAGCAATTCTAAGGTTTATTCCAGCAAAAAAGCCTATGCTTTGCAAACTCGCTTCGCTCAAACAAGCAAATCATAACGTCTTTTTGCTTTCATAAACCAATAATTACACAAACTCAATTTATGGCTCGCTTCATTATACCATTTTCTTATAAGTGTATTTATAGGTAGGGTAGGAGTCAGAATAAGATCTGATTCTACTTATGCCTTTTGAAAGGAGGGGGAATTTGAAAAAAGTAGATTTTGCTATTATTGGAGGAACTGGAGCATTTACAACTACCCGGGCGGGTGGTGAAAATACAAATCAGAAGGAAAAAGTTGAAGTTGACACCAAATATGGAAAAGTAATTGTTGAAATTATAGAATTGAATGGAACAAGGGTAGCTTTGTTAAAAAGGCATGGCCTAAATCATTCAATTCCTCCCCACAGAATTAACTACCGGGCAAATATTATGGCTTTAAAGATGTTGGGAATAAAAAGAATATTTGCAACTGCGGCAGTTGGTTCACTTAATAGGAAGTATAGGCCAGGTGATTTGGTGCTTTTAAGTGATTTTATTGATTTTACATGGGGAAGAGATATCACCTTTTTTGATGAAGTTGGACAAGAAGTTATTCATGTAGATATGACCCATCCATATTGCCTATCCCTTAGAGAAAGATTATTTGAAGCATCTCAAACCGTTGGAATAGCATTGCAAAGTAAAGGGGCTACTTATGTATGCACACAGGGGCCACGCTTTGAAACTCCAGCTGAAATTCTTATGTACAAGCATTTGGGTGCTGATCTTGTGGGTATGACTTCTGTTCCAGAGGTTGTTTTGGCCAGAGAAGCAGAACTATGCTATGCTACTGTAGCAATTGTCACAAACTATGCTGCGGGTATATCTGATAATCCTTTGACCCATCAAGAGGTTTTAGAAAGAATGGAAATGGCTTCAGCAAAACTTAAAACATTAGTTGCCAAAGCCATAGAAATTACAGATGGAAATAGATCTTGTTCTTGTCAGGTAGCAGTTTCAGGCCAGAAAAGCTTAGGAGGGTAATGTGTGAATAGTATTATTTGGGAGAAGAAATTTCTTAAGTTATTAGACCAAACAAAATTACCATTAAAAATCGAATATGTTAAATGCCAAACCTACCCTGAAGTTGTTGAGGCCATCAAAAACATGGTGGTAAGAGGTGCTCCTGCCATTGGTGTGGCAGCTGCCTATGGAATGGTTTTAGCAGCTAAGGAATTTGCAAGTGAATCCAAAGAAGTATTCATGAAGAACTTATGCAGAGCAGGGGAACTGCTTAAATGCTCCAGACCTACTGCAGTTAACCTTTTTTGGGCAGTAGATAGGATGTATCAGACAGCAAAAAGCAATCAAGACAAATCTACTGTGGAACTTATTATAATAATCGAAGAAGCTGCTATGAATATTCATGAAGAGGATATAGCATTAAATAAACGAATTGGTTTGTTTGGAGTTGAAGTTGTTCCTAAAAATGCGGTTATTTTAACTCATTGCAATGCTGGCGCTCTAGCTACAGCAGGTTATGGTACTGCCTTAGGGGTAGTTAGAGCTACTCATGAAAAAGATAATTTAAAAAGAGTTTTCGCTTGTGAGACACGTCCGTTGTTGCAAGGAGCTAGATTAACTGCGTGGGAACTTCATCAGGACAAAATTCCTGTAACACTTATAACTGATAGTATGGCTGGTTATTTAATGGGACAGGGAACTATAGATATGGTCATTGTAGGAGCAGACAGAATTGCTAAAAATGGAGACGTTGCTAATAAAATTGGCACCTACTCACTAGCTATTCTTGCAAAATATCATAAAATTCCTTTCTATGTTGCAGCACCATATTCAACAATGGATCTGAATATATCAAGCGGCAATCAAATAATAGTGGAGGAAAGAAATTGTAATGAAATTAGGCATATTCACGGACATAAGATTATACCTGACGATATATTGGTATATAATCCAGCCTTCGACATAACCCCTAACGAACTTATCACAGGCATTATTACTGATAAAGGCATTGTAAATGCACCATATGAAGAAGAGATTGGGAGATTGTTTGAAAAAGAGGTGAAAGCATGAAAAAAATAGTGATAAAAAATGGATATATTCTAAATATGGAAAAAAATATTCAGGACCCCGGAGATATCTGTTTTCAGGGAGACATAATCATCGCTGGGGAGAAAATTGATTCTGTAAAAAGTGGATATCAAGAATATGACAGTAATGATTGTACTATTATAGATGCTACTGGTATGGCAGTAATGCCTGGCTTAGTTAATTGTCATACTCATACTGCTATGACTCTTTTAAGAGGTTATGCAGATGACCTTCCTCTGATGGAATGGCTAGAAAATAGAATTTGGCCACTAGAAGCTAAATTAAAACCTGAGTATGTTTATTGGGGAACTAAACTAGCAGTTCTAGAAATGATTAAAGGTGGTACTACTTGTTTTAGCGATATGTACTTTATGATGGAGCAGGTGGCAGAGGTTGTTAAGGAGACGGGTATAAGGGCTTCACTAAGTAGGGGATTAATATCCTTTAATAATGGAGATAAGTCTCTTGAGGAAGGAATTAATCTTGTTAAAAGTTATCATAATAGCGCAGATAAGAGGATTACCACTATGCTTGGTCCACACGCCCCCTACACATGCTCACCAGAATATTTACAAGAAGTATCCTCTGAGGCAAAAAAACTTGGAGTAGGCATACATATTCACATAGCAGAAACTCTGTCTGAAATCAACCAAATTAAGGAGAAGTATAATAAAACTCCAGTTGAAATGGTCCACCAGGCGGGAGTGTTTACCGCTAATCCTGTTTTAGCAGCCCATTGTGTACATCTAACCGATAATGATTTAAAGATATTGCTTCAAGAAAAAGTTAGTGTTGCTCATAATCCAGAAAGCAATATGAAGCTTGCAAGTGGAATAGCCCCAATTACCAAAATGATTGAAATGGGAGTAAATGTAGGACTGGGAACTGATGGTGCTGCAAGCAACAATAATCTAGATATGTTTCAGGAAATGAGAAGTGCATCTTTACTTCAAAAAGTACATACTTATGATCCTACTGTTATGTCCTCCTATCAGGCACTTTCTATGGCTACTAGTAATGGAGCAAAAGCACTTGGATTAGGACAAGAAATTGGAAAAATTAAGCCAGGTATGAAAGCAGATATCATTTTAGTAGATTTAAGTGGACCACATCTGCAACCTTTACATGATATAAATGCCCATTTAGTCTATTCAGCAGGAGCATCAGACGTGGATACTGTAATAGTAAATGGTAAGGTTATAATGAAGAGTAAAGAAGTAAGTACAATCGATGAGGAAAAGGTAATCTATGAAATTAAAGAGATAATTAAAAAGCTAGTTTAAAAATTCATTTAACCTTGACAAATGGAACTAATTATATTAATATTCCTCTGTGAAGTAAAAATACTTTACAGCAAATGTTTGGATGTGACTGAGGTTGAGTATAATTATTCCGAAGTTAAATGAATCAGCACGGCTATTTGATTTTTATGGAAGTCTACTTACGGACAAACAACAACAAGTCTTTAGCTTATACTATTATGATGATTTATCATTAGGTGAGATTGCACAAGAACTTAGTATTAGCAGACAAGCAGTTTATGATATTATAAAGCGTACAGAAAATTTATTAAAGAACTATGAGCAGGGTTTGAAACTATGGGGAAAATATCAAAAAGCTGAAGAAAATATTAACAATATAAAATCAGTACTAATGAATAGTAAGATTGATGATGAAGAAAAACAGCGTATTAATTTATTGTTGGAAAATTTCTTGGTATAAACTAAGCAGATTTTAAGAATTAGGAATACAGAATGAATTATTGACCAAATTCTGACTCCTGAATTCTGATTTCTGACTTCTGACTTAGGAGGGGAAAGCATGGCTCTATTTTCTGGCTTGAGCGAAAAACTTCAGGATACTTTTAAACGGCTCAAAGGAAAAGGAAAACTTTCTGAAGCAGATATTGATGTGGCAATGCGGGAAGTAAGAATCGCTCTTCTAGAAGCCGATGTAAACTTTAAGGTAGTTAAAAAGTTTATTAATAAAGTTAAAGAAAGAGCCATCGGCAAAGAAGTTTTAGAAAGCCTTACTCCTGGACAACAGGTTATTAAAATAGTAAATGATGAATTGGTTAACTTAATGGGAGAAAAAGAGGCTAATATAGCTTTTTCGTCCAAGAGTCCAACAGTAATAATGATGGTGGGTTTACAGGGTTCTGGTAAAACCACATCATCTGCAAAATTAGCAAGGACGTTTAAAAAGAAGGGACGTAGTCCTTTACTAGCAGCTTGTGATATTTATCGTCCAGCAGCTATTAAACAGTTAGAAGTGCTAGGTGAGCAACTTGATATACCTGTATTTTCAAAGGGACAAGAAAATGCTGTTTTAATAGCTAAGGAAGCCATAGAGTTCGCAAAAAATAAGGGTAATGACATTGTAATCATAGATACAGCAGGAAGACTGCATATAGATGAAGATCTAATGACAGAGCTTGATAAAATTAAAGAAAACGTAGTTCCATCTGAAATACTACTTGTAGTAGATGCTATGACAGGACAGGATGCAGTAAATGTAGCAGAGACCTTTGATCAAAAGTTTGGTATTACAGGTATAATTCTTACAAAGTTAGATGGTGATACACGTGGTGGTGCAGCCCTTTCAATTAGGGAAGTTACAGGAAAACCTATTAAGTTTGTGGGTATTGGAGAAAAGCTAGATGCATTAGAAACATTTCATCCAGATAGGATGGCCTCTCGTATCCTGGGAATGGGTGATGTGATGACATTTATTGAAAAGGCCCAGGAAAATTTTGATCTCAATAAGGCAAAAGAGATGGAAGCTAAGATTAGGACACAACAATTTACACTGGAAGATTTTCTTGATCAATTGCAGCAAATGAAAAGCATGGGCCCAATAGAGGATTTGCTTGGTATGATTCCAGGAATGGGAAAACAATTAAAGAATATGCAGGTTGATGAAAAGGAATTAGTAAAAACAGAAGCTATAATTCAATCTATGACACTCAATGAAAGAGCAAAACCTGAAATAATCAATGCCAGCAGGAAAAAAAGAATTGCCTTAGGTAGTGGTACCAAGGTTCAGGATGTAAACAAACTACTTAAACAATTTCTTGAGGCCAGAAAAATGATGAAACAATTTTCTGGCGCTCAAAGCAATAAGAAAGTCAAGAAGAAATCAAAAGGCCTATTTAACTTACCAATGTTTAAATAAATACTAAAACATCTTAGATTTGTGAAGGGGGTGAGATAATGGCAACAAGAATTAGACTAAAAAGAATGGGAAGTAAAAAAGCACCTTTTTATAGATTGGTAGTAGCTGATTCACGTTCTCCAAGAGATGGTAGATTCATTGAAGAAGTTGGATACTACAATCCTATTAAGGAAGATTTAAATATTAATGAAGAAAGAGCTGTGAAGTGGCTTGAAGATGGCGCACAGCCTTCTGAAACAGTAAGAGCCCTTTTTAGAAAAACTGGTGTTATTCAAAAGTTTTATGATAACAAAAACATCAGGTAGTAATAGGGAGGATGTTTTGCCATGAAAGAATTAGTAGAATTCATCGCAAAATCTTTGGTGGATGATCCTGATCATGTGTCAATTACACAAGTAGATGGTGAAAAGTCAATAGTATTAGAGTTAAGAGTTGCACCAGAAGACATGGGTAAAGTCATTGGGAAACAGGGTAGAATTGCCAAAGCAATAAGAACTGTATTAAAGGCAGCAGCAGCAAAAGAAGGAAAGCGAGTTGTTGTTGAAATTGTACAATAAAAAGGGTCTTTATTGACCCTTTTTATCTAAAATTGGAGCAGGTGAGTTTGTGGAAGAACTTAAAGTTATACAGTCTGTTACGGTCAAAACAATTGTTACAGAGGGTCTAAAGAATAGTCTCTTAAAAGAGTTAGAAACACTTTTAAAGCAAATTGAAACTGAACTGCAGTATTTAAGCTTTAAAATTAAAAGGACTACATTAGAAATTGAAAAAAGGCATAATGAAGAGCTTGCTATTATGAGAAATGAATTGGAAAATGAAAAGAACAAAAATTATGAAAAAATAAGAAAAATAAAAGAAAATATGGATGCAATTAGTGCTTTGTCACTAGGTGAAGAAATCATCAAAGGGTCTGTCGATAGGATAGTGAACATTAAAATTGGGGATAATTGGAGTGAAATAGAAAAGTGTGAAATCCTTTTAAAGGACAATGAAATTATGGAAATACGGAAGGTTGGAGACTAGTGGTCACAAAACCAGTTTTGATAACAGTTGGGATGATTAATAAAACCCATAATTTAAGTGGTTCATTGAGAGTTTTTCCAATTACTGATTTTCCCGAGAGATTTTTAGACAGACAGGAAATTTTAGTGGAGACAAAAGGCAAAATAGAATTAATGAAAATTGATAGTATATCCTTACATAATGGATATCTAATAATGAATCTTGCAGGTGTTGATACTATTGAAAAGGCAGAAGAGTTAAAAGGAGCGTATTTAAAGATATCTGAAGCCCAATTAGAACCCCTACAAGAAGATGAATACTATATATATCAGTTGCTTAACTTAGATGTTAAGGATATAAATGGAAGCTATATTGGTCAATTAGTAGATATATTGAAAACAGGAGCTAATGATGTATATGTTGTAAAAAATAAAGCCAATGAAGAAATTCTGGTGCCAGCACTCAAAAAGGTTGTAAAAAAAATCAATCTAGCTGCTAATGAGATGATTGTAGAGTTGCTACCGGAATAGATGATACCGGGGGATAAATATGAGAATAGATGTTATTACCATTTTTCCGGAGATGGTGGACTTCCCATTAAATATGAGTATCATTGGAAAAGCTCGTGAAAAAGGTGTACTTGATTTATTTGTACATAATCTTAGAGAGTATTCAGGAAACAAGCATTACTCTGTTGATGACACTCCATATGGTGGCGGTCCTGGAATGGTTATGAAGGCAGAACCATTTTTTAATGCTATTAATAGTTTAGATATAGATAAAGCCGACAGTAGAGTTATTCTTATGTCTCCACAGGGAACAACTTTTAATCAAGATAAAGCAAAAAAGCTATCAAGGCTCAATCGTATCACAATATTATGTGGTCATTATGAAGGTATTGATGAAAGGGTTAGAGAACTACTAGTGGACGAAGAAATATCAATTGGGGATTATATTTTAACAGGGGGAGAACTAGGTGCTATGGTATTAATAGATGCTGTTACAAGATTATTACCAGATGTATTAGGTCATGAAGAATCTATCATAGAAGAAAGTTTCTCGGATGGACTTTTAGAATATCCCCACTATACAAAGCCAAGAGAATTTCAAGGTTTAAAGGTGCCTGAAGTGTTGCTTTCTGGAAATCACGCAAAGATAGATCTTTGGAGAAGGAAACAGTCTATCTTGCGAACTCTTCGCAAAAGACCCGACTTGTTAAATAATGCCAGTTTCAGTAAAGCTGATCAGGAGTTATTAGCGAAGTTACGTAAGGATGAAGAATAGATGGTATCTGTTTATATTTGTTTAGTTCATCACCCAGTTAATAACCAGAATAACCAAGTAATAACTACTTCAATAACAAATTTGGATGTCCATGATATAGCTCGTTTGACGTCTACTTATGATTTGGCAGGCTACTATATAGTACAACCTCTCAATAGGCAGAGAGAGCTATTTCAGGAGCTAATAGATTATTGGAAACAAGGTTTGGGTGCACAGTATAATTCATCAAGGGCCGAGGCTTTTCAAAAGGTTAAAGTAGTAGCTACCATTGAAGAATGTTTGAATGATGTAACACATGACAAAAAACCAATAGTTGTAGCTACTGGAGCAAATTTATGCGAAGACATTGATTTTATACAACTACGGCAATTAATGAAGGATAATGACATAGTTATTTTATTTGGAACAGGCTGGGGACTAACTGATGAGGTTACTAATAAGGCTCATTTTAGATTAACACCTATTAAGAGCATTGATAAGTACAACCATTTATCAGTCCGGAGTGCAGCATCAATAATAATTGATCGTTTATGTTGTAAAAAGTGGTGGTGAATTCTTGTAAATAAATAAATACTTTGTTATAATCATAGTTGTGCAAATTTTAATTAATAAATAATCCGCCATAAAGGAAGGAGGCACATAAATATGGATGTATTAAAGGTAGTAGAAACTGAACAACTAAAAAAGGATCTTCCAAGGTTTAATGCTGGGGATACTGTAAAAGTACACGTTAAGGTTGTTGAAGGTACTAGAGAAAGAATTCAGATTTTCGAAGGAGCTATTTTAAAGAGACAAGGAACAGGATTGCGAGAAACTTTTACAGTAAGAAGGATGTCTTATGGAGTAGCTGTTGAAAGAACATTTCCACTACATTCACCTAAAATAGAAAAAATTGAGGTGATTAGAAGGGGTAAGGTTCGCAGAGCTAAGCTATATTATTTGAGAGATAGAGTAGGTAAGAGAGCTAAAATTAAAGAAAAAAGATAAAGGGCTGATATATCAGTCCTTTTTTGAGCAATGACAATAAACATTATATTGTAATAATATAAAAAAAGTCTAAAAAAGTGCTATTTTCTATATATAAGCACTTTTGTTATTATTTTAGCATCAAATAGTTGCAAAAAAACATAAAAGTCTGTATTCTTGTATTAATAATATAATTAAATGATTTATATAAAAACAACTTATACACAGGTCGAACCTATTAAATAAATAGTTAAGCATAATTAAGTTAATACTAATTACCATACACAGGTAAAGCAGGTGATTAATTGATTGTACAATGGTATCCGGGTCATATGACGAAGGCGAAAAAAATCTTGCAAGAAAATATGAAGATGGTAGATATTGTAGTTGAACTCTTAGATGCTAGGATACCTATTTCTAGTCAAAATCCTATGCTGGGTGAACTTATAGGCAACAAACACAAAATAATTGTATTAAACAAGGAAGACCTTGCTAATCAAAATATAACTAAAAAATGGATTGAAAACTTCAAGGATAATGGAATCAAGGCCGCAGCAGTAGACTCCCTGTCAAAAAAAGGAATTACACATATCTTAAGTCTCATTGAACAAACTCCTATAACAGATAGTGTTGCAAGAAGACTCAATATTAAGAGACCCGTTAGGGCAATGGTTGTTGGAATACCCAATGTTGGTAAGTCTATGTTTATTAATACCCTTGTAGGAAGAAGTACAGCAAAAACAGGTAATAAACCGGGTGTGACAAAGGGCAACCAATGGATAAAAATAAGGGCAAATATACAACTCCTTGATACACCAGGTATACTATGGCCAAAATTTGATGATGAAGAAACTGGGTTGCATTTAGCATATGTAAATTCTATAGGGCCAAAAGCTTTTGACGTTGAGGATGTTGTCTATTCTTTAACAAAATTCCTTGCTGTCAATTATCCTAAGGCTTTAATGGTAAGGTACAATCTGGAAGAACTGCCCGTTGATCCATTTAAAATTATTGAGCAGATAGGTAAGGTTAGAGGATTTTTACTTAGAGGTGGTGATGTGGATCTACGTCAAGCTAGTGAAACTATTATAAAAGACTTTAGAGGTGGAAGACTAGGCAGAATTAGCTTAGAAGCACCTGAGGAGCTGAGAAATAGTGGCGGAGATGAAGTGCAATAAAAAAATGTTTAAGTTTGATAAAACTTATTATAGGGAAAAGGTAGATCTTCTTGGTGGAATAGATGAAGCTGGAAGGGGTCCTCTGGCAGGTCCTGTAGCTGCTGCTTGTGTCATTCTACCTAAGGGTTACGAACTTGATGGTTTAAATGACTCCAAAAAGCTAACAGCCAACCAAAGAGAAAAGCTTGAACCAGAGATTAAGAAGGCTGCCATTGATTGGTCAGTAGCCTTTTGTCCCCCCCAGTTAATTGACAGAATAAACATATTAGAAGCTACTAAAATGGCAATGATTATTTCTTATCAATTGCTAAAAATTAAACCACAACTTCTGCTGATTGATGCATTAAAAATTAATTATTTCTCAGTAGAGCATTACGGAATTATAAAAGGAGATGCGACTAGTGCAGCGATAGCGGCTGCTAGTATTTTGGCTAAACAAGCCAGGGATAAATATATGGTTAACCTTCATGAATTATATCCGGTTTATGGGTTTTCTAAAAATAAAGGATACCCAACTAGGTGCCATTATGAATGTTTGAATATTCATGGGCCTTGTGATGAACATCGTTTTTCTTTTCGAGGGGTTTCATAATATCTTGATACGCGAAGGATAGTAAAAACTGCTAGAAAAATTTGGGTATAAAGTTGCTAATTTCAAGGAGGAATCTAGGTATTTTTATAGAAATGAAAAGATTGTGCCTATTTTTACATTATTACTGGAAGGAGGTTATCTATTGATTCAGGAATTTTACTCAGTTCTTGTTTTCTTGGTATTAGGTGGGGGATTTGCAATTGTAGTACTTTCTACTGCCTGGCTGGTAAGGCCCAAAAACCCTTCACCTGAAAAGTTGTGCACTTATGAATGTGGTGTTGATACGCAAGGGCCTACTTGGGTCCAGTTTAAGATTAGCTATTTTTTATATGCCCTTGTATTTTTAGTATTTGATGTGGAAACAGTTTTCCTATACCCATTTGCTGTAATGTTTAAAGAATTTGGAGCTCCAGCCCTAATAGCAGTGGGGATCTTTCTGATTATTTTAGTGGTAGGTCTTTGGTATGAATGGAAGGAAGGAGCGTTAGAATGGAAATAAATAATAATAAAACGAAAGAAGAGTCTCCTGAAGAGTTTATAAAAAAGAATATTATATTAACTTCTGTTGATAAGGTTCTTGATTATGCTAGAGCACATTCTTTTTGGCCAGTAACTATGGGATTAGCATGTTGTGCTATTGAGATGATGGCTGCTGGTGGAGCTAGATATGATATTGCTAGATTTGGGTATGAAGTTTTTAGGCCATCCCCAAGGCATGCAGATTTAATGATTGTTGCAGGAACCATTACTAAAAAGATGGAACCATTAGTAAAAAGAATATATGATCAAATGCCTGAGCCTAAATACGTAATAGCAATGGGAAGCTGTGCTATCTCTGGAGGACCTTTTGCAGGCTCATATAATGTGGTTGATGGTGCAGATACTTTTTTGCCTGTCGATGTTTATGTGCCAGGATGTCCTCCAAGACCTGAGGCACTTTTCCACGGTCTGTTAGAGCTTAGGAGAAAAGTCATACATCCTGAAGTAGTGAAGGGGAAGTAATATGGAGATTTTAAATAGTATTAGTCAAAAGTTTGCTGACAAGGTAGAAGTAGTTGAGGGTTTAGATTACCATACATTTATGGTAGAAAAAGACAACCTTCTAGATATAGTTTCTGATTTAAAAGCTGTATTTGGTTTTAACTTTATGATAGACATTACAGCAGTAGAATATGATGAATATATCCAAGCCGTATATCATTTTATGAATTTAGATGAAAAACTTATTATTAGGATCAAGGTTAATTTAGAAAAGGACAAACCAGTAATACCGTCTCTTGTTAATATCTATAAGGGTGCAGATTTGCAAGAAAGGGAATCATTTGACTTAATGGGAGTAAAATATGAAGGACATCCAAATTTAAAGAGAGTTTTGTGTCCTGATGAATTTGAAGGACATCCATTAAGGAAGGATTTTTCAATGAGAGACAGGGGTTTAAAATAAAGTGAGGTATCAATTATGTTAAAAGAAGAATGTAATATAACCACACAAGAGTTTACGTTAAACATGGGACCCCAACACCCGAGTACCCATGGTGTTTATCGGGCTATTTTGACACTTGATGGCGAGACAGTTACAGATGTAGAAAATGTAATGGGCTATTTGCACAGGGGTGTAGAAAAAATTGCTGAGAACAGGACCTATACCCAGTTCATCCCTTATACAGATAGATTGGACTATCTTGCTCCAGCTTTAAACAATTGGGCATATGTTGGGGTTGTTGAAAAGCTGATGGAGCTTGAAGTTCCTAAACGAGCAGAGTATATGAGAGTTATACTTGGTGAGTTACAAAGAATTGCCAATCACCTTGTTTATGTTGCTAGCTTTGCTCTTGATTTAAATGGTTTCTCTGCCTGGATGTATATGTTTAGGGATAGGGAAAGGATACTTGATCTATTCGAGATGTATACAGGTTCTAGAATGACCTTGAACTCAATGAGAATTGGTGGAATGCCTAGTGAGTTTCCACCTGAGTTTTTACCAGCTTTAGAAAAGCTACTAGAAGATTTACCAAGGTGTTTTCATGAGTATGATGGCATAGTAACAGGCAATGAGATTTTTCAAGCCAGGGCAAAGAATGTAGGTAAAATGGATATCGAAACTACAATCAATTATGGTTTAGGTGGTGCAAATTTAAGGGCTGCTGGATTAAAGTATGATTTGCGCAAAGAGATACCATATAGCGTTTACGATCAATTTGATTTTGAAATTCCTGTTGGTAAGCAGGGAGATTGTTATGATCGGTATATAGTGAGAATGGAAGAAATGAGAGAGTCCGTGAAGATTATAAAGCAGGCTATTGCTCAAATGCCGGATGGTCCTATAATGACAAAGGTCCCAAAAGTTATCAAACCTCCAAAAGGAGAAGTATATTCTCATATAGAAGGTGCAAAGGGTTGGTTAGGTTTCTATTTGATAAGTGACGGCTCAGCTAGTCCTTACAGATTGCATATTCATGCACCATCCTTTGTTTCGCTCGGGGCTTTTCCTGAAATGGCAAAGGGAGGTTATCTACAGGATTTAATTGCTATCCTTGCCTCCATAGATATTGTTCTTGGAGAGGTGGATAGGTAAATCTTTAATGCAGGGGAGATTAAATATGGAAAATATATTTGTTAATTTAGCTTCAATAATTAGGGACTTTTTAGCAGGATTAGGCTTAAGTCCACTAGCAGTTGATATGATTATGGTTAGTATCCAGGCCATTAGTATATTAACATTTTTACTGTTAAATGTTTTATATCTGGTTTATCTTGAAAGAAAACTTAGTGCCTATATTCAACAAAGACTTGGACCAAATAGGGTTGGCCCGAGAGGTTTTTTTCAAACAACATTGGATGTAATAAAGCTTCTTGGAAAGGAAGATATTGTTCCAGACTGTGCTGATAAATGGCTATTTCGTTTAGCTCCAGTTGCTATATTTATTCCAACTATGATGATATTTGCTGTTGTACCTTTTGGTGAAAATATGATAGCTGTAGACTTAAACATTGGTATATTTTATTTTATCGCGATTGCTTCTACTAGTGTGATGGCATTTGTTATGGCAGGATGGGGATCTAACAATAAATACTCACTACTTGGTGGGATGAGGACCGTAGCACAGATGATTAGCTATGAAATACCTTTAGTTTTTTCACTTCTAGGTGTTGTTATGATAACCGGGTCCTTAAGGATGTCAGAAATCGTAGTTGCACAGCAAAATGCGTGGTTTATAGTTCTGCAACCACTTGCATTTTTAATATTCTTTATAGCAGCTTTAGCCGAACTAAATCGGGCACCCTTTGATTTACCAGAGGGTGAGCAGGAGATAGTAGCTGGGCCATATACTGAGTTTAGTGGTATGAGATTTGCATTATTTTTTCTAGCTGAATATGCTAATATGGTTGCTATGTCGGTTGTTATAGTAACAGTTTTCTTAGGCGGCTGGCAAGGTCCTCTGCTTCCATCATGGCTGTGGGTATTTATAAAAATGTATTTAGTAATAACTGTAATTATGTGGCTAAGATGGACATTTCCAAGAATTAGAGTGGATCATTTGATGAATTTTAACTGGAAAGTGCTCTTGCCATTATCAATTATAAATATCGTGATTACTGGAGTAGTAATCAAGGTTATCCAGTGGTTTTAGGGGGTGATTAGGTGTACGGTAAAGGTTTATTAACAGGACTTTCAATTACATTAAAACATCTTTTTGGTAAAGCTATAACGCAACAATATCCAGAGGTAAAACCGAATTTGCCTCCTAGATCTCATGGATTTTTTAATTTTTCTATGGACAAATGTATAGCCTGTGGTATGTGTGCTAAATCTTGTCCCAACCAAGTAATTGAAATTAATAGTGAACGGGGAGAAGATAAGAAAAAGCATGTAACAGAGTTTAAAATGGAGTTAGGTTATTGTCTTTTTTGTGGTTTATGTATAGAAGCATGCCCCACAGATGCATTGAATTCTTCTTCTGATTTTGAGTTGTCATGTTACAAAAGAGAAGCTACAGTATATGACTTCTTAAACAAAAGCGGAGAAGGTCATTCTAAGGTGTAAGGGAGTGAGGTAAATGTTGGAAGTTTCACCAGCGATTTTTTGGCTTATTTCGGCAGTTGTTATTGGTTCAGCTCTAGCCGTTGTTCTTTCTAAAAATATTGTTCATAGTGCCTTGTTTTTAGTAGTTAGCTTCATTGCTGTAGCTGGCGTATATGCACTATTAGGGGTAGACTTTATTGCTGCTGTGCAGATTTTAGTCTATGCTGGAGCAATTGCTATCCTGTTAGTATTTGGTATCATGCTTACAAAAAGAGGAGATATGAGGGATACTAACTTATTTAACCAGTATAAGTATCTAGGCTTGTTTGTAAGCGTTGCATTTTTAGCAGTTACAGTATACATGATTTCTTTGAGTGATTTGCCTGCAGTTACAGGAGAAATGGGAAGTGTTATAAGGCTTATAGCCATAGATTTGTTCGGAAATTTTGTTATTCCCTTTGAAAGTGCTGCAATTCTGCTTTTAGTTGCTATGGTAGGAGCAGTAATGTTAGCGAGAGGAGGGAATAAAGAACAGTGACAGGTATAGGTTTAGAGCACTACTTAATTCTTGCTGCTTTGGTTTTTACAATCGGGTTTTATGGAGCAGTTGCTAAAAAAAATGCTATTGCTGTTTTAATGGGTGTTGAGCTAATGTTAAATGCTGTCAACATTAACATGGTTGCCTTCAATAGGTTTTTAAACGCCGATGTAGCTATGGGTTTTGTATTCGCTATTTTTGTTATTGTTGTAGCTGCCTCTGAGGTTGCAGTAGGTTTAGCAATTATAATGAAGATTTACAGAGAACGTCTGGTTACTAATGTAGACGATATTGATTGGTTGAAATGGTAGATGTTAACTGAAAGGTAGGTGAGAAGGTTGATAGAAATAGCTTGGCTTTTGCCAATATTGCCTTTACTAGGCTTTGTTGTCATATCATTTCTTACAAAAAGATTTAAAATGTTAAGTGCTCTTGTAGCTACAGGCATAATGGCTACCTGTCTAATTATATCTATAGGAATAGCAATAGAAGTATTGCGACTTGGAGTAACCATGGAAAACCCTGTGGAGTATGCAGTAAACTGGTTATCACTTCCAGGAGTTACCATAGAGGCAGGAATACTTGTAGACCCACTTACAGCTGTTATGTTGATTGTGGTTTGTACTATAGCTCTACTGGTGGATATATATTCTATTGGCTATATGGAAGGAGATCCGGGGTATTCAAGGTATTTTAGTTACCTTTCCTTTTTTGCAGCATCAATGTTAGGACTAGTAGTAGCAAACAACTATTTCCAGATATTCTTTTTCTGGGAACTGGTGGGTCTAAGTTCATACTTGTTAATTGGATACTATTTTGGAAGGCATTCCGCAGTCCAAGCAAACAAAAAAGCATTTGTTGCAAATAGAGTGGGGGATTTTGGTTTTCTACTAGGTTTCTTTTATCTATTTTTAATGTTTGGAACCTTTAACTTTGGAGAGCTTGCGAGTGCAATACCAGCTCAAGCTAATACTGTAATGCTAACTGTTGCAGCAATACTGGTATTCATTGGACCAGTTGGGAAATCTGCTCAGTTTCCATTACATGTTTGGCTACCTGATGCAATGGAAGGTCCAACTCCAGTAAGTGCCTTAATCCATGCAGCTACAATGGTTGCTGCTGGTGTTTATCTGATCTCTCGTCAGTTTGTCTTATTTGCACACTCTGATCTTACACTATTAATTATAGCTTATGTTGGTGGTTTTACTGCCATATTCGCAGCTTCTATAGCTTTAGTAAATTCAGATATAAAAAGGATACTAGCCTTTTCAACTCTAAGCCAGTTGGGTTATATGGTAATGGTCTTAGGTGTTGGAAGTGTTACTGCAGGTATGTTCCACCTTACTACACACGCTTTCTTTAAAGCCTTACTGTTCTTGGGTGCTGGTAGCGTAATTCATGCTGTTCATACCAATAGTATATGGAAAATGGGTGGACTGAGTAAGAAGATGCCAATTACTACCTGGACTTTTGTAATAGGTGCTTTATCATTAGCTGGTATTTTTCCGCTAGCAGGCTTTTGGAGTAAGGACGAGATATTACTTGTTACAAGAGATGCTGGTTTTACAGGTCTCTATATAATGGCTACATTTGTCGCATTTTTAACAGCATTTTATATGTTTAGATTAATATTTGTAGCTTTTTTTGGAGAATCGAATGCGGAACATGAAGCCCATGAGTCTCCCGCAACAATGACAGTTCCTCTAATTATTTTAGCAGTACTCTCAGTTGTGGCTGGATTTATCGGTGCACCATTCTTAGAAAAAGCATTCTGGGCTTTTGTATATTATGGAGAGTTGCATCATCCAGTACCAGATTTAATGGTAATGGTTGTATCTACAAGTGTTGCTTTATCAGGAATATTATTGGCTTGGCTTATCTACTACAAAAAGGTTATATCAGCAGAAAAAATCAAAGAAACATTCAAGCCTATTTATATATTACTTGAAAACAAATACTACATTGATGAGATATATCAATGGTTCTTTGATAAAGTTGTATTAGTAATCTCAAGTGCCTTTAACTGGAGTGACAGAAATTTAGTCGACGGTACAGCCCATGGCATATCAGATAGTATTAGAGCTGCAGGGGCTAAAATGAGGTTTATACAAACTGGTAGCATGCAAAACTATGCTTTAGTAATATTTATTGCTGTAATATTGCTGGTAATATGGATGGCAATACCAGTGCTAGGGGGGATATAAATGAACTTTCCAGTTTTGTCTGTGATAATGCTAGCACCGGTAATTGGAGCTTTAGTAATCCTCTTGATACCTGAAAAAGAAGAGAAACTTATAAAAATTACAGCTGCAGTTTCAGCTGCAGTATCATTAATTCTTGCTATTTCATTGTTTGTTTTGTACGACAAAGATCTAGGAGGAATGCAATTTGTTCAGAGTATTCCGTGGGTTGATTACCTTGGAATAAGCTATACTGTCGGTGTCGATGGTTTAAGTTTGCCAATGGTACTATTAACAAGTTTAGTTATATTC
This sequence comes from Desulfitibacter sp. BRH_c19, assembly GCA_001515945.1. Taxonomy (NCBI): domain Bacteria; kingdom Bacillati; phylum Bacillota; class Clostridia; order Neomoorellales; family Desulfitibacteraceae; genus Desulfitibacter; species Desulfitibacter sp. BRH_c19. The sequence continues at coordinate 251,253 of LOER01000016.1, read as the reverse complement.
ACCGGTGTTTTTGCTTCATGGGATATGCATAGTAGAATTAAAGAGTTCTTTATATTTCTCTTAATTCTAACTACTGGTGTATTTGGTGTATTTATTTCAATGGATTTGTTCTTCTTCTATTTCTTCTTTGAAGTAGCTTTAATTCCTATGTACGTGCTTATTGGACTTTGGGGAAGTACAAGAAAAGAATATGCTGCAATGAAGTTGACTTTGTATCTGTTAATTGGTAGCGTTTTTGCCTTGATAGCTATAATAGCAACCTTCTTATATGCTTCAGCTCCTGAACATCTTGGGTTCATTACTTTAGATATGGTAGCACTAGGAACTGTAACATATGACATTGCTTTTCAGAAGTTTGCGTTTTTACTAATGCTCGTTGGTTTCGGGTTTCTGGTTCCCATGTGGCCTTTTCACACATGGTCACCAGATGGTCACGTTGCAGCACCGACCGCAGTAAGTATGCTTCACGCGGGTGTTATTATGAAACTTGGTGGGTATGGTTTAATAAGGATAGGACTATTCTATTATCCTGAAGGAGCCAAGTACTGGGCCCCGGTGATAGCCTTATTGTGTATAGTTAACGTTGTCTATGGTGCTCTGGTTGCCATGGTACAGAAGGATTTGAAGTTTGTTATAGGATATTCAAGTGTTAGCCACATGGGTTATGTTTTATTAGGTATAGCCTCACTAAATACTTTAAGCCTAGATGGTGCTGTAACACAAATGTTTGCACATGGTATAATGACAGCTCTCTTCTTTGCATTGGTGGGTCATATTTATCATGGGGCTCATACCAGGGAAATTGCACGCTTTGGTGGTTTAGCACATCAAATGCCAAGGATTGCTGCTGGTTTTGTGATAGCCGGTTTGGCATCGTTAGGACTCCCTGGGTTAAATAACTTTGTGGCAGAATTCTTAATATTCCTTGGTGCTTTTTCTGTTGATCAGGTTATTCTAGGATTTATTCCTTTTAGGTTCCTTGCGATACTAGGTATTTTAGGAATTGTAATTACAGCTACGTATGTTTTACGGGTTGTTCAATTCACCTTCTTTGGACCAAGAAAAGAAGAATGGGATCATCTAGATGATGCAAAGGGTATTCAATTGGTTCCAATGGTTGTATTAATTGGTACTCTTATCTTGTTTGGTCTATATCCTGCTCCCCTAGTTGACTTGATCAATACTGGAGTCGAACCCCTGGTAGAAAAAATTCAAGCCGCGGCTGCTATAAGGGGGATATTCTAATGGGAATGAATGTTTATCTATTAACACCTGAATTGATTGCAGGAGCTGTTGGGTTACTACTTTTGGTCTTAGGTCTGTTAGTGCCGAAAACTGAAACAAAGGGTTTTGGCTATATTGCGTTAGCTGGTTTAATAATGGTATTGCTTTCAACAATTATGTTTCAAGGAACAAATGAAAGAGTTTTAGAAGGAATGTACATTATTGATTCTTATGCAACCTTCTTTAAACAATTAGTACTAAGCGCTGCTATTCTTGTAGTGTTAGTCTCCTTTGAATACGTTGGAAAGTTAGGTTATTACCAGTCAGAGTATTATTCTCTAATAGTATTCATCACTCTTGGTATGATGACGATGGTTTCTGCTGGTGATCTTGTTACCTTTTATGTAGGATTAGAATTGATGACAATCTCCTTTATTGTTCTTACAGCCTTTTTAAAGAACAAACCAACAAGCACAGAGGCTGGTTTGAAGTACTTGATATTAGGTGCCATGTCATCTGGTGTATTGTTATATGGTATGAGTTTACTTTACGGTGCGACAGGCACCACTCTTATCGAGGATATGGTAGGAGCTATAGCAACTAATGGAGTTCAACCATTATTAGTATTGGGAATGATCTTTACCCTTTCTGGGTTGGCATTTAAGATTTCAGCCGTTCCCTTTCATATGTGGTCGCCAGATATTTATGAAGGAGCGCCTACACCTGTTACAGCATTCCTAGCAGTAGCATCTAAGGCAGCTGCGTTTGCAGTATTAGTTAGGATATTTGTAATAGCTCTACCAGACTTAGCAGGCCTTTGGATTGTAGTAATTACAGCTTTAGCAGTACTGACTATGGTTTTTGGTAACCTAGTAGCAATCCCGCAGACAAATATTAAGCGAATGTTAGCATACTCAAGTATTGCTCAAGCTGGTTATATTTTGCTTGGTTTAGTGGCCTTTAGTGAGCTAGGTATTGCAGCACTATCGTTCTATGCAATGACCTATGTTTTTGCTAATGTTGGTGCATTTGCCGTAGTAACAGCCTTTTACAATAAAATGGGATCCCATGAGATTAAGGATTATTCGGGCTTGGCTACTAGATCTCCTCTGTTGGCTGCAGCCATGTTCGTATGTCTAATATCCTTGGCAGGATTACCACCTTTAGCGGGGTTTGTAGGGAAACTACTTCTCTTCACTGCTATTATTGATGCTGGATATGTATGGCTGGCTTTCATAGGCATTATCATGAGTATGGTTTCAGTTTATTACTACTTGATTGTGGTCAAGGTTATGTATATTGGTAAGGCAGAGGAAAATGCAGAAGCTATAAAAGTATCATCTGGCTTAAAAACAGCTTTGGTTATTTGTATGGCAGTAAGCCTGTTTCTAGGAATTTACTTTACACCGCTTCTTGATTTAGCTGTACAAGCTGCAAATTCCTTGTTTATTAATTAAAAACAAGATTAGTTATGCCAAAGTCCTAGGAGTGTTATATAATTCTCCTAGGACTTTTTCTTTCTTACATACTTTTAGTATTGAAGGCTAAATATGTTATGGGAGTGGTAGAATGAATAACTATGAAACAGGTAGAAGAGGTGAACTTGCTGCACAAAAATTTTTAGAAAATATGGGTTATGAAATTATCACATTAAATTATCGTTGTAAGATGGGTGAAATAGATATTATTGCACAAAAGGATAACTATATTGTGTTTGTTGAGGTGAAAACAAGACGAAATTTTAAATATGGATTACCCTATGAGAGCGTGTCTACCCAGAAGCAAAAGAAAATCAGAAGAGTTGCAACCTATTATTTACAGGCAAATAGAATTTTTAACAAAGACTGTAGATTTGACGTCGTATCTATAAAAAAAAATAGCGATCAATATGTTTGTGAGATAATCCAAGATGCATTTTAAATTAATTAATATAAGTACTTATTCACATAATATCAGTAACAATTTTAATTGGAGTGATCTATGTGAAAAAAAATTCAGCTACAGAAATAGAAAGCTTATATAAGCTGCTTGGATTAGGAACTATGGGTATTATAGTGGCGGGTATAGGTGCAGTTTGGTTAGGGAGATATGGCATAAAACGGACCATTAATAATATTACTAAAATCCTAATGGCAGAACCCTATGATAGAAATTTAATGGAGTTTTTTTCAGCAACTAAAAGGGTTGGTTTTCAAAATATAGTTGAAAATAGCATGAGGGCGGAGGAGGGCAAGCTGATTAAAAGACCCTTAGGAAGTCCTAGAAAATTTCTACATTTTGATGAATTAATGTTTAATATAGCACAATTAGATCAGCTACCTACTGAAAAAAATATTAATATAGATACTACTGTTATGGTTGGTCCAAAAGCTGCAAAACCTTTAGTAATTGATATTCCAATAATTGTAGACGGCATGGCATTTGGAACAGCTTTATCTGAAAAGACAAAGGTTGCTATTGCAAAAGGTACAGCAATGGCAGGTACTGCAACTAATACTGGAGAAGCAGGCATGCTTTTATCAGAAAGAAAAGCAGCTAAATACTTAATTTTACAATACCCCAGGGGAAACTGGGCAAAGGATAAGAAAACGTTGAAGATGGCTGATATGATCGAAATACAAATTGGGCAAGGAGCCTTAGCCGGAACATCCCATTCAGTAAAGTCAAAGGACTTGGATAAAAAATCGCGTCAAGTCATGGGTTTAAAGAAAAATGAGGATGCTACTATAAATGCTATACTACCAGAAATAAAAAATGGCAGTACGTTAAAAAGCGTAGTTGATGCAATAAAGGAGGTAACCGGTGGTATTCCTGTAGGGTGCAAAATTGGGGCTGGTAAGTATTTAGAAAAAGATATAGAAGTAGCGATAAATGCTGGAGTAGATTTTATAAACGTAAATGGAGCTCAGTCTGGAACAAATGGTGGACCACCCATTCTACAGGATGATTTTGGACTGCCCACCCTATATGCACTCAGCAGGGCTGCACAGTTAATAGAAAAGAGTGGGCTTAAAGGCCAAGTAAGCTTGCTTATTTCTGGAGGACTAAATACCCCTGGGGATTATTTAAAGGCACTTGCCCTAGGGGCAAGTGCAATTTGCATAGGAACATCAGCTTTGTTTGCGGTATCACACAACCAAGTGTTTCAAGCAATGCCCTTTGAACCTCCAACCCAGGTAGTTTGGAATACAGGAGTATTTAAAAAACAGCTAAGTATAAACAAGGGGGCAAAAAGCTTGTTTAAATTTTTAATATCTTGCACCTTAGAAATGGAAGAAGGGGTTAGAGCACTAGGTAAAACAGCAATAAAAGAAATAGACAAAAAAGACTTAATTGCCCTTACAAAAGAAACATCAGAAATAACCGGAGTAGAATTAGCTTACTAAAAAGGCTTAATTGTCAAGTTAACCCAGATGTTTTCAGGATTATTATGTTAATAAGGGTGTGGAACAATGTATTTTTTGGGATTAGATTTAGGTGGAACAAAGATTGAAGCTGCAGTTGTAGATAAAAAAGGAAATATATTAAGTTCTAGCCGTGTTTTGACAAAAGCAGAAGATGGATCAAATAAGGTTTTGAAAAGAATGTGTGATCTCTTAGATGAAGTACTAAGTACAGCGGGTCTAAGAAGTAAGGAAATTTCAGGATTAGGTATTGGTGTTCCTGGGGCAGTTGATCAATCTCATGGAATGATATACTTTCTTACCAATTTACCAGGATGGACCAATTTTCCTGTTAGAGATTACTTTCAATCATATTATAATATCCCGGTAGCCATAAATAATGATGCAAATGCTGCAGCATTAGGAGAACACTTTTTTGGAAGTGGCATGGGTGTTAAGCATATGATTTATATAACAGTAAGTACTGGTATAGGTGGGGGGATTATTGTGAATGGTAATATCTTAAATGGGGTATGGGGATCTGCAGGTGAAATAGGGCATATGGTTCTTGAATTTAATGGGAGGAAGTGTAATTGTGGTAGTAAAGGTTGCTGGGAAACTATAAGTTCGGGTAGTGCAATCGCTCAGGCTCTTATTGATCGAATTTCCTTGGGGGAAAAAAGCTTTGTTACAGAACTGGTTAATCTAAATGACATTAAGGCTGAACATGTGTTTAAGGCTAGACAAATGGGTGATAAAATCTCAATTGAAATTACAGATAAAGCCATGGATTATTTAGGCCTTGGAATCGCAAATCTTGTAAATATTATTAACCCCGAAAGAATAATCATTGGCGGAGGAGTATCAAAAGTGGGTGATTTGCTTTTTGAAAGGGTTCGAAATAAGGTCCAAGAATTGGCTTATGGTCCTGCAGGCAATGTAAGGATACAACGAGCATCTTTAGACGATAAAACTGGAGTGATTGGGGCAGCTGCGTTAGCTATGGGAGATTTCCATCAATAATTTTCCATCTTTTAGCAGGAAAAATATAGAAATAGGCAGAATTAGACTATAATCGATATTTTCCTATATTTTTCTAAAGGAGTATATATTATGCTTGCAGTTGTAAATAGCTGTTCCTTGTTAGGTTTAGAGAGTTATCCTATACAGGTAGAAGTGGATGTTTCATCAGGTTTACCAGTTTTTGAGGTAGTGGGAAAGACGGCCAACCATTAAATACACTATATTTTACCGAACATTTCTATAGCGAGATGGAAGATCTTAAATATCAAACAGGATATGGCCTTACTGAAAAGCACTATAATTTACTAAAAGACGAGGCCAAAAAAAACAATATTAAAATCGCTGTCCTTGTTAGGAAAATTTTAACACAAATGTTGAACAAAAAGCAATGGCTTGATACTTTAATAATAACTTCTAAACTGGAAGAAATACTAAAGAAAAAGACAGTAATTAGTCTCAATAAAGATATTTTCGATAAAATATGCTTACTGGTAAAAGAATTTAATATTTCAAGGTCGGCTATCATCAGAAGAGCAATAGAAGATTATTTTGAAGGATAACTGGATTTTAATTGTCATGCTCCATCTAGGCAGCATGACTTTTTTATTGGGGTGATTTTATGATCTACGTTATTTTAGAAGCGGAATCGCAAAGTTTATTAAAAGAATTTCATGAAACAGATTTTCAGGTTGAATTGGTGAATTCTGGTCAGGGCCCAAATTTAATAACAGAAGCAAGTAGGGTTCCAATAGATGTTTTGATACTAGATATAAACACAGGTCCAGGTTTAGGGGCAGCAGTATTAAGATACCGATTAAACAGGCCTGATACCAGAATAATACTATTAGCAGAAGATACTTTTCCTGGGAATGCTGAAGTTGCAAGAGTGGTACAGGCAGGCGTATATGATGTTATAACTGATATTAAGAAACTACCTGAAGTACTAAAAGAGGAACCTGCCAGATTGGATGTTGCAGCAAAGTGGTTAGATCCTGAATTATCTCCAGACACTAAAGAATTAAAAGAGAATAAAGTTATTGAAAAGATTATTGAAAGGAAAGTAGCTATCTGCCAGAGGCCAGTATATATAGGTGTTTGTGGTACTGCTCCAGGTGTAGGAACAACTATGGCAGCCTGTATCATTTCATGTTTTTTAGCCAATCAAAAATATAAAACAATCCTTATAGAAAATGGAGAGCCCAGCCTGGATATTATTACAGGTTTAGATTTATCGGAACCTAAACCATGGTTTCCATATTTAGACGTATGTAGAAATGAAACTCCAAGAGAATTTATTAAGGCTAGAAAATGGCAATATGTTGTGGTTGATCTGAGCGAAAAAAAACCTCAAGAAATAGTAGATGATTTTGATTTATTATTTGCAGTAATTCCACCCTTATCAAGATTTTCAAGAGCAAGAAGCTGGTTTAATATAAATAGAGACAATATAACTTATATAGTAGTGGGAAAGAAAAGAGAAACTAACGACATTTCAAAAGCTTGGATATACACCAACGACGATATGTCAAAAAAAATGAAAATAGAAATAGTTAATAAGGAAAATAGTGAATCATGGCCTCCATATTCAGATATTATGATGGGTCAATGCAGTAAATTATTAGCTGAAGTTCTTCCTGACAAGCCAAGAAGCAGCTTCAGATTTAAGTTACCCTTTGTTTCTTGCAAATCAGAGTATAAGTGATCTGGATAAAAACATGCGTTAACAGAGGCAGGTGATACTTAGCAATATATGGTATAATATTGAATTGTTAATAGCAAAAGATTCAAAAGGAGTGTTTTATAATGATGAAAAAGTTCTTTGTTATTTTATTAGTGATATTTATTTTCTTATCTTTTAATATTGTCGCACTTGCTGATGATTTAAAGCTTACAGATATAAATAATCATTGGGGTAAAGGGGTAATAGAAAAACTTATTTCAATTGGTTCTATATCTGGTTATCCAGACGGTACATTTAAACCAAATAACTCTATGACTGTCGGTGAATTTACAAAGGTGCTTATTACATCATTAGAAATAGACCCAGGTAATGCCGAAGGTGAGCATTGGAGTATGAATTATATTCGTGAAGCTGAAAGTAAGGATATTATAAAAAACGCTGAATTTAGCAACTACAATAAAAATATTACTCGTGGAGAAATAGCCAGGATGATAGTACGAACCATGACCGAGAGCTATCCTTCTAACATGGAGAAATATGCAGGACAGATAGCAGACTATAATCAAATATCTTCTGGTATGAAAGACTATGTCCTTAAAGCCTATGTAATGGGTATTATAACAGGTTATGAAGATGGGACTTTTAGACATAACGGAGAAGCTACTAGAGCAGAAGCTTCAGCAATGGTTATGAGAATGTTAGATGAAAGTGAAAGGCAAATACCTGGGTTAAAGGAAGAAGAACCTCAAGATGATAAAAACCAAGATAATGCAATTAAAGACATGACAGACTTTCCAAGCAAACCAGTAATAGAATTTGCAACCGAAAATATCCCTAAAATGTTTAGGTCAGATATAAAAGTAGAAAAGGCTTATATTGCTAGTTATGAAGATTTTCCTATAAAAATTGGTCATTATGAGCTACTTGATTTAGATATAATTATATCCGACATTAAAATAGAACCTGATACTGAAAGAAGTAACGTATTATTTGCTAAATTACTTGAGGGTAATTTATCTTCCATGGATTTAGGGTTTATTACAAATAATGATGATTTTTTTAGGCAAAGACGTTCATTTGGTTTTATTGATGAAGATTACAATACCATTTCTGAGGAAAATGGATATATGTTTTACCCAATCGCAAACAGCAGGGACAGTAATTTTGACAGTAACTTTAGAAATTTAGAATTATCAGATATAGATTATATTTACTTTCATGCCCATCAAGAAACCAAAGATATTTTAGTTATTCCAAATCCATTTTAGGCAAACTAAGGCCCTTCTTGAAAATAAATCGAGAAGGGCTTTTATTTATAAGGAAGGAGAGATAAAAACTTGTTTTTTAAAAATTACAGAAAAGAAATAGTTTGGCTCTTGCTATTATTTATGGTCTTTTCAATAATACTGCCATTGAGACCTCAACCAGTAAAAGCAGCAGTTGATGTACAATACTCTTTACATAATACAGCATATGACATATGGAAAAATACAGCAGGGGAGTGGGTACAGGGAAGTGGCTCAATAACAAGGCCAAACCAACCTGGAACACACATATTTAACAGTAACGTGCCTGGTGCATTATCAGATTATACCTTAGTTGATGTAATTAATATAGATGCTGGTTATGTTGATGATCCAAGGGTAATAAGTGCCTATAACCCAAATGTAAGAGATAATTTACAAGGCTTAAGTAGATGGATAGCAGTAAATAATACAGTAACAAATTTCTCTGCTTCAGGAACAAATGTATATATAACAGCTAATATAACTACTTTACCTAATGAGCAAGGGAGAGATATATCTCAAGAATGGCAGGGTGAACAAGTCGAAGGTGAAAGGACATACTTTTTCTACCTTTCTAAATGGGAAAAGGATGTAGAATTAGAAACTGGTGTAATAGCAGATTTTGACTTAAACCCAAAGGCATATGAATATCAAGACGTAGGATATGCTGACAGGGCAACATCTATCAATTCCCCGATAGAGTATAGAAAATTAACTATTTCGGGGGATAATGGATATTATAATGAAATTGAGAATAATACAAGTCCACTAATTAGGTTAAGAGAAGGTAATTATGCTTTTGAGCTTTTTGTAAGAAATGATGCAGGGGATACAGATACTAAAACAAAAAATATAGAAATTATTAAGGAAGGTGCAGTAGATAGCGAACCTATAGCTGTAATAAACGCCCCTGACACAGCAGCTATTAATGAAACATTTACTGTTAGTGCTAAAGGCAGTATAGCTTCAGCAGGAGCAAAAATAGTTAATTATAAATGGTATCTCGGAAGTAGTATTAACAACCTAACGCATAACAGTAGTTTTGATGGGTTGGAAGAAATATCGGCAAGCTATCCTTCTGAGGGTGATAGATTTTTTCGAGTAGAAATAACAGATACAGCTAGTAAACAAGCGGTTTCTAATGTAGCTGTAACAGAAGTTACAGATAACACACCAGTAGGATTATTTGCTGATTTAGAAATTCCTAATACCGTATGGGAAGGTGTTCCTTTTAAAGTATCTACGGATGAAAGTTATATAGAATATGGGGACGATATATTAACATTAAAAGAAGCCAGAGAAATGGGGTTGGTAAGGCATAGTTATGATTTTTCAACCAACTACACAGGGGATCTAGATTATTCTGGTGGAGAAATATATGTTGAAGAATTAGGTATGCAAAGCGGAACATTTACACTTAGATCAAGAGGTGAAAAGGATTTAGATACTGAAGCATTTGAGGTTCTACAAACTCCAGATACTTTTTTTACTATAAGCGGAGTCAGAAAAGAAAATAGAAGGTTGGTATTAAGTACCCATGCCACGAAAGCACATATAGATTATCCTATTAATCAATCAAAAACAGTTATTAAAATACAAAACACCACAACTAGTGAATTAAAAACACTAACGTCTACTCAAGGCTCTAGTGCAGGTAATATAAGAGCTAAAAGACTAATTGATAAAAGAGTGGAGTTTACAATCAAACAACCTGGTATTTATAGCGTTGAAGTCTATCAAGAAGATACCAGGGGTAAAAGCAGCACAAAAAGTGAAACACTTACAATTTTAGAGGACAAGCCACCAAAGGCAGATTTTATAGTGCCCGAAGTGAATTACAGAGATAGCAGTACTGGTAATGCTAAGATAAATATAACTAAAAAACATAGTTCTCCTGATGGGGATATAATAGAAGTGAAAAACTTAAGGTATAGGTATGATACTAAAAATGATGGTAGATTAGACAATGAAAGTTGGATAGCATTACCAGAGGATCAAGATGAACATGAAATTAATTTAGCAAATCGAGTAGGACAGGTGGAAATAGATTATTATGTAGAAGAAACATTTGATCATATTCCAGACCATGTAATAGGTAGTGATTTCTTAAGTAACAGGCAAACAAAGGTAGTAGAGATAGCCAATATTGCACCAGTTACTTCTTTTAATCTAATTAAAAGAGAAAAAGTTGATGCTGTTTTTTATACAGGCGAAAACGACATTCAGGGAGCTACTACTCAATCAATAGCACTAAGAGAAAGATTAAATAACAGAGAAGATATTATTGTAGATTTTTTAGCAGAAGCCAAAGAAGCTAACATGGGTAAAGCAGGGGTAGAATGGATAAATAAAAGCTCTATAACAAATAAAGAATTATGGGTTGATGGAAATATAGAAATAACTGAATTTAGCACAGATGAATATATGGTAATACGAGTTACACAAAGTAGGGGCATACCAGCAGATCCAGAAGCTTTAGGTTATTGGGCGGTATCTTGGGAAGATTTAGTACCTCTGTTTAAAATATCTCAGGAAATAGAAGGTTTACCGATAGGCTATAATAATAATGCTAATTATATAAGTGTGCTTGAGTATGAAAAAAATGGGCTACCAGAAACTATGTTTATTCTACAAGAGGGTTATAACAGATTTCATATTGTTGATTTTATAAATTCTAGAATCATTAAGTCATTTGAAACTGAGTTTAATATTGACTTTAATAATGATTTAAAACTAAACTCAGACGGAACAGCATTTGAAATAGTAAAAGATAATACCTATAATCAAATAAACATTAAAACTGGTAATACTACTTCACTAGAATTTCAAGGAGAATATATAACCCAAAAAGACGGTTGGGTATATTCTTATGTAACGGAAGGTTTTTATTATAATTATCGTGATTATTCTGATCCGTGGTATGTGTCTAATGCAAAAATAACATTAAGTATATTAAAAACTAGAATATCTGACAGTAAAGAAGAATTAGTACGCAAAAAAACTTTTCTAGGAGAGGAAGTTTTAACATCAGAACAACAACAACATCAAGAAGATTTAGTTGAAGAGTCTTGGGCTGCTTTTGCTGACTCATTTAGTGGTGATATATCATTAGATATTACAGCGTTTGAAGATAAAATAATTGTCGTTTATACCCCATATATTAGTAAATTATTAACATATAGGGATAATAGAGAAAGAGATGAAACTTTTCGTGCAGCTAGGACAAGGGTATTAACGTTAAATTATGCAGGAAATGTAGCTAATGATTATCAATTAAGAGAATGGGACAGTTATAGCTCAAGAAGCTATACACATTATGTTGAAAAGATGGCTTCTATAGGTGGAAAAGTACTGCATATGAGAGTTAGAATAAGGAATAATTATAATGGCAACATAATTGAACGACAAGGTTTTATTATAAATGAAGATGGCAGTTCATTTGGGGTGCATTATGATGTTGATAGTTATGCGTTTGGTGAAATAGACGGTATTCTGCAAGGCTCAGTTTATTATGGCGATACCGGAAATACTAATGATAGATATTGGGCTGAATATATAGGTGCTAAATTTCCAAGCGGAGAGAGCTTTTCATATTATTTAAGAGGTTCTTCAAGTAAACGACCATTACGTTTAAATACCATCCCTTTTAAGAGTAATAACGAAAAATATGTTGGTTTGGTAAGGACTGATCGTATTTCGGCCACTATATATGACCTTGTAACCCATGATTCTATGGAAATTGAGTTGAATCATGAAATGCAACAAAGAAGCGGTAGAATAATTCCCATTAATGATGATATGTTTTATGTGTTTGGACAAAAAGGATCAGCAGAAGTGAATTTTGCTACTAAAGAATATATATCTCCAGGAGCAGGGGACACACCTTGGATTGGTGAAGATGGGGACTCACCATCTGTTGCAGACTTTCCTGTTTATTCACCTGGGGGCAAGTATTGGGGCTTTAGATATTCTGACTGGTATACTGATAAAGGATTACTGAGCACATATAAACCAAATATAGGTTTTTACCATGATATTAAAAATAAATTAGTCACTACAATATTTAGAAGCGAAACTCTAAATAATTATATTGTGACAATAACAAAAGAGCCAATAATCTTATACCAATATCAGATAGATGAACTTTCTAATTTAGCAAATAATAGAAACGCTAAATTTATTTTTATGGGTAGTGAAGCTAATCGAATTGCAGGAGAGAGCTTAGCAAATGCAACTGGTGGTATATTTATGACATACAGTACCATTAATAATGCTTTTAATAGCGTAGAAAACTTTATATCAGGAGAACTTGAGGATATTGGTAATGAATTAACAATATACGCAAAAAAAGGTGAAAATATTGTTTATAATAAATTTTATAGTGATTTAGAAGGTGATAGTCATTTAATATCTGGCAGCAAACCTTGGGAAAGATGGAGGTATAACCATGTAGTATATCCTGAAGGAAGAATAGCACAACATAATACTTCAAATAATATTGCCACCTGGTTATCAAAACCTTTAGAGACAATTAACAGAAATGGAGAGTTTCTTGTAGATTTTGTTAGGATGGACAATCCTCCCCCTTCTACTAGTTCATATGTTGATTATAGAAAGGTATCTAAGACTACACCTGTCCGTATAATAGTAACTGGTGAAGAAAATATACCTGAAACAACAATAGAACCAACTGTAGAAGTAGATATTTCAGGGGTTACTAGTACTAATGGAGACTTTTTAATTAACAATAGGGTTGATTTCAATATAACTATTATCGAAGGTACGCATAAAATAAATCCATCGTCTTTAAATATTAGTCTTAATACCAACAAATTTAGACCAACTGTTAATGAACACGCCTTGCCTGTTATATCAAGTACAAATGATAGTGGTGTATATAATTTGAAGTTTTCTAGATTATTTACACATGAAGAAAGTCCAAGGCTTACTGTTAGTGTCGAAGATGCCAATGGAAATGAATACACCAAACAAAGTCAAATATTTAGCATAAAGGATTATGCTGGTCCAACAGCTAAATTTAGCCTAGAGCAGATTAGAGAAACTAATGAAAATAGGATGACAACATTCCGACTAATTGACAATTCTACGAAAGGATTTCATGACATTGGTGATAGAAAACACCTTCAAGTAATTGAAGAAACAGATGCCCTATTATATGCAAATGAAGATGGAGAACTAGAGATTTTCGGCTACGGAGAATTTATTTTTAAACAAAAAGTAACAGATTCTTATTCTATAGGTATGGGGCTAAATGGTGAGTATTTAGACGATTACAGAGTATTTAAAGAGGATACAGAGCTTATTGTTTTGAATATACCTAAGCCTATGCCAGAAATAGAATATGCTGTTTTGCCTAATATAATATTAGTTGGGGAAACAATAGGACACAACATTAATATTATTGAAGGAGAATATGCTGAATACTCCTTTGTACACCATTATAACTATTATCAAAATGGACATGGAATATATAGTGGCTACAATCATCCAGTAGATCCCAATAATCCAACTGGTGCTGAATTAGAGGCTAATAAATCATTAGTACCTTTGTCTGAGCTTACTAAAAAAGGACAATATGATTTTTATGTTAGAGCTGTTGATTTTGAAGGAGATACTTCAGATTGGGTTTATGGAGGCACGGTATATGCATCTAGTGAGCCTGTTTCAGATTTTACCTTAGCTTCATCAGCACAAGTAGATACAGATAATGGTGAATATATCTTCATAGATGGAAGACCTATAACAGTTAATAACTTATCTTATAATGAAGATTATGAAGATACCATAACAAACCATGGGATCAGTAATTACAAGCTCGAATATAAAAATGTTACTGATAGTGATAATGAGTGGAATATAATTAAAGACTTTCAAGATACAGTTCAATGGGTATCATCTTCAAACTTGCCTGTTATAAGTGAAAACGGAGTATATGAGGTAAGGCAAACAATAGGAAGTCCTGAAGGTTTCTTTCATTCCACTACAAAAGAATTTGTAGTATTAGATTTTCGGTTAGAAGCAGAGCTTGATCCAGGAGAAATACATTCAGGACAAGAATATACAATTAAAGCTACAGTATCTAAAGATGCAAATGGAGTAGTAGCTAAAAACCACCTAGAAGAATGGGTAACATTAACTAAAACTGGTGAAGATGCGGATAACTTTTACTATGAAATTAAAATAACAACCTTGGAGACATTACCAGATGGTATATATCCAATTGAAGTTTATGGTATGTATCCTTATGGACTAGAATTAAAAGAAGTTCTTGAATTAACAGTAGATACCCCATTAGAGCTAAGCAGTAATATTGTTGGTGTAGGAAATCAGGAATATATCGACAATAATCTAAGTGGATCACAACAAGACAGTAGATATATAAAAGTTCCTTCAAGTGAGAAAATTGAGATTGCTGCAGAGGTTACTTCTCCTATACCAATTTCAGAAGTTACAGCTAAGCTGGAAGGTGATACTGAAATAATCTTAACATATGATTCTGAAACAGAATTATATGTAGGGGAAATGCAGGTGTCAAAATCAGATAAGGATTATTATGAGCTAAATATTACAGCTACTATAGTAAATGGGAGTACCGCTACTCATATTCACAAAGTTATGGTGAATACACCTATAGATTTAACTCCAAAAATAGTAGACAAGACCAGCAATATTGTATTAACTATGGATAGTGATTTTAATGTATCTACTTCTAATAGTCCATACGCACAAAGCGTTAGCGTAAGATTTCCTTTTGAAGTAAAAAACACAGCACAATCAATAACCTATCCAGCTAATACCTGGATTTTGCTAAATGGGAGTATAGGAGATGTAGAATATAATAACTCATTTTATTTACCATCTGTAAAAAATGATGGAACAGTTAATGTAATAGAAAATCAAACACATATAGTGCAGTTTAGGGCATATGCAATAAACCATACCCCTAGTAATCCTAATATGGAAATTAGACAGTTAACTGTAACAACTATAGGTATGAAGGTAGAAGATTTAAGAATGATTTTTACAGGAGATATAAGCTGGTACGATTATTATTTTGATAGCAATAACAATTTCAAAGATGGAACAAATATATATATCAACACTATGCCAGTAAATAACATTAAAGCAGGATATAACGTATATTACATGCTAAAATCCAAAGGTTTAGAAAATCCTGATGATATTGTGGAGTATGTGGATGTTGATATAAGTTATAATAATGCCATTTCTGACTTAAAACCTATGCATCAATACAAAAGATTTATCAACATTAATACTTTATCTAAAGCGAGAGAGTATCAATTAGAAGGGGAATTTAACAGTCTAGATAGCAATGAGCAGCTATGGGTTCTAGAGTACACTACCCCAATTAATGCACCGTCAGGCACCAGGGTATATTTTAATATAACTGCCTATAAAGATAGTGCAGCATACAACCTAAATGAAAACACAACATCTTCTGATTGGGGCGGTAATATAGGAAATGTATTGTTGCTGCAAGGTAATATTAGAGAGGATATAGGTTCTAGTGTCAGCCATTAAATTTAAGAAACTAATATTATCGGTCGGTATTCTATAAAGATATCGACCCATATTGTATTTTTAGGGAGGTTAACACATGCACAGAAGAATGTATTTGTATTTAGCAATTTTCTTTTTGGTTATTTTTGGGTTATTTTTCTTTTACGAAAAATATCGGATACCTGAAATATCTGCCAGCTTGACAGAAAGAGAAATGACTAAGGTTGCTTTTGTTGTTTCAGATATTCCTAAAGGAACGATTATTACAGAAGAGATGCTATATGACAAAGACACAATAATTTACAAGAAAGTGGATATTGATAATATATATAATGAACCTTTGGTTGAAATAGAGAAATTGCTGGGAAGAAAGGTAACCATGGATATACCTGCAGGGGTATATTTAATTGACGATTTTTTTGTCGGGGATGAGAAAAAAATTAATAAGGGTAAAGTATTATATGCTTTTCCGGTATCTAACCATAATTCTGTAGCCAGGAAGGTTAGGCCAGGAGATGTTGTAGCTGTAAGGGTTAGATACTCAGATCCTTCCCCGAGTGAAGTTGTTGTACCTTCTATTGTTATTGAAGATATTACTGACTCGGCAGGGGTTTCAGTTTTAGAGTCTGAAAGCCAAAGCTTAGATTGGGCTGTGGTCTGGGTTACAGAGGAAGAACTGGCTCTTTTAGAAGAAGCCAGAAAAAATGAATTATTTATGACTTTGTATTAAGGAGGGTTTCTATGGGTAAAATCGTATCTTTTTGGAGTATGAAATCAGGATGGGGAGCATCTAGTTTATTAGCTTTATTAGCTCATCTCTTGTCTGACTCAAATGAAGGAAAAATATTATGCGTTAATGCTAACTATAGTAATAAATATCTTGATAAAATTCTTAATTCAAACAATAAAAATACAATAGATGATTTATTGGTGTTATTAAAATCAGGAGACTTAAATAGAGGTCTCCTGAAGTCTTTTACATCAAGGGTAAAAGGTACAAATATAGATTTTATTTCAGGAAGTGAGGTTGAAAGTCATTTAAATAACCACTTAAAAAATAAGGTATTAGTAAGCAGTTTCTTTGATTTATTGAGGGCTGAATATAGCTTAGTTTTATTAGATCTAAATTCGGATATCTCTAATTCTATTTTAAATTCATGTTTAGATTGTTCGGATGTTAACATAGCTGTGATCAAACAGGATAAGCATTCTATATTGGATAGAATTATGTATCTTAATAGAACAGATCTAAGATTCGATTATGGATTAATCAATTGTTATGATACTTCTCTTGGTTTATTAAAAAATGAGTTTAATGCTTTAAAGCTATGGAAAATGTCTTTTGAACTACCATATTGTAGTGATTTTTTAGAAGCAATTAATGTGGGTAATCTTAAAGCTTATGCGAATAAGACAACGGATTTAGACATGGAATTACTTAAGCTGATGGAGGATTTAATAGATAAATATTCTTTAAGAAAGTCAAATAGAGCTCAGGTTTTTAAGGGGTTTAAATTATTTAAGTTTTAAGTAAAGGAGGAATCATATGGATGCCTTTTATAATATAGTAGATTTTGTTAAAGAAGAATTACAGAAAAATGAAGGTATGCTGGGAGAGGTATTAAATAAATTAACAACCAAAGCTGTTCAGGGGGACATTAAGGCCAGGGAAGTAATTAAAGAAAAAATTAAGCTTTGTTTATTGAAGAATAGTATGGACGAAGCTAGAACATCTGATATTGTGAAAAAGTATTGCAGATTAACTAATTTTACTTTTCAAGATAAAAATCTTCATTTCGTAGACATGTTAACACAAATTATTTATCAGGAAGCTTATGGGCTTTCTGTTATTGATGAGTTAGCTACTTCCGAATTAAATGAAATAGGGACTACGAGATTTGATTATATATGGGTGCAAAAGTCAGGTGTAAAGTACAAGATGCCTTTTAGATTTATTGATGAGAAGCATTATGAGAATATTATTGTGAACAGGTTGTCAGCTTATAAAAAAAAGCATGATCTAAATTCAATTAATCCGTATTATCTTGGGGAGCGAATAAATGGTAGCCGGATAACAATAACAGTACCACCTTTTAGTGGTCATGTTGCAGGTAATATTCGTAATTTTGATTTAAAAAATCTTAAGGATGAGGATCTTATTACCGGAGGTGCTGGATGGGATTTTATAGAGTTTCTTGAAAATATATATCCGGGTAGACCAAATTTTTTAATTATAGGAGGACAGGGGGTAGGAAAGTCTACTTTGCTTCGTTATATGGCCCGTTTTATTACAGATAATCTTGGGATAGGTACCATAGAGAATTCTTTTGAGCTTAATTTGGATAATTACTATCCTTTAAAGAATATTATTAAACTTTGCGTAACAGATAGCCTTGATATTCATGAGTGTTTCAGGATCATGCTCAAGCAAAATCGAGACATAATTTTTAATGGAGAAATTTCTCATCCTGGGGAGGCTATTGAAACTTTAAATGCCATGTCTAGGATGGCTAAGGGTAGTGGAGGGACCTTTCATTCTTCAAGCCCATTGAATGCAATCTATGATTTTAAAAATCTATTAATGAGTAGTGGTTATTATTCTAGTGACAATGCTGCACTTTTTGATGTTGTTAGGGCTGTTGATTTGATTATTGAGCCAAGAATAGACTTTAAAACGGGTAAACGATTTCTAAATAAGGTGACGGAGGTTAAAGAGTATCCAAGGGAAAACAACTTTGAGTTAATTGATATATGGAGTTGGGATAAAACTGCAGCTAGGCTGGTGCCTGCAAGTGAAAAGCTGTCAAATGATTTACAGCATAAGTTACTAGATTTTGATTGTTGCTCAGAAAACATTAAACGAATTAATGATATTTTGAGAGGCAAAAGGGGTGTGAAAGGTGATGTATCATAATTATATTTATATACCCTTAGTCTTGTGTTTGGTGTATGTGGTATTTTATTTGAATAGTAATTTCCTGTTTAATGGATTTCCTTACAAACGCTTAACCAGGCTTGATATACTTTTTAACAGGTTTTTATTTATTAGGAGGCTTAGAGTTTATATAGCTAATAAGCTGTTGTTAATTAATCTAGATATGAATAAAACCAACTTTTTGCCTTCGATGCTTTTACTTTTATATTTTATGTTAATAGCTGCAGGTATTGGAGCAGCCTTTTTTTATGGGGCAACATGGTATGTGTCTATTTTGATTATATGTTGTTTTTGTACGGTGCCCGTTCTCACGTTCAATTTATTTGTTGATTATTTTCTTAAAAAAATTACCAATGAGTTACCTCTGGCAGTAGAAGAAATATCTGAGGGGTTTAAGGTGACTGATACATTAAATGGGGCTATTAGATATGCTTTACCTACTATGGATAAGCACAGCTTTGCTTTATTTAAAAAACTTTCTTATTATATGGAGCATGAAGATCCGGAAAGATGTATCAATAAATTTTTAATAAAGACTAATAATAGATGGTTAAATATGTTGGGTGTGATTTTTTTGACTTATTCTCAAAAGGGCGGTGATCTGTCTCGACATTTAGATTATTTTGTGGATGTTATTTCCTGCTTTTTTATAAACAGGGAAAAAAATAAATACGCTCTTTTTATGGCCAAGGCATTACTTGTTGTTTTTATATTGAATATTCCAGTAGCAATGAGTATGATGTCGTCCTTATTTCCGGCTGCTAGCATTATTTATACAACAGATACCAGAGCAATTAATCTCATTGCTCTCTGTATAGTACTTTCTTTTGTTAGTTTTATAGCCTTACTGTTTATTGAAAGGAGGTAGGTCCCATTATTAATAAATTATTATTTATCCCCATGTTACTTGCATTGATATTTTGGAGCTTGTATTTGTATAGAGCTGTTACTCAAAGATTTTTTAGGATATCATTTAGAAGATTTATTTTATTACTGTTTAGGAGGTTTTATGGTAGCAAATATTTTGACTATAAGGAAATAAAGCTAAAGAAAGAATTTTTTAATGCAAGGCTAGATTACAAAAAAAGAGATTTATATTACTATCTTCCAAAATTAATATTACCAATAATTATAGCTGTATTAATGTTTGGAATCTTAACTACAAATTTAAATTTGAGGAGAGCTGAAGTTCTGGCTGATTTTAATTTTGGTGTGGATAGTAATTCTAAGGTATCTTTGTTTGGTATAACTTCTGATGAGTCTCAAGCGTTAAAATCAAAGGAAACCTACTTGATGAAGTATATTTTTAATAATATTGACTCTTCTCAATATAATAACCTTAATCATTCGGATAGAATTGAGTATGTTTCCGATATTATTGCCTTGCAATATGATTTAGATGATGATACTGAGCTTTATCTTACAGCTGAGAAAGCTATAGCTAAATATTATGTTTTAAATAGTATTGGATATGGTGTGAACCATATCTTTTCTATTCTATTATCCTTAATTCTTGGATTTTTTGCTGTAGATCTTATTTTATTCCTCTTAAAGCAATGGTATATATCTGTCATTGCTGATGAAAATGAAAAGCTTGAAATGCTGACAGTTCTGGTTGGTGAAAACATAAACTCGACCACGGAAGATATTTTAAATGTATTAATATC
Organism: Desulfitibacter sp. BRH_c19; assembly: GCA_001515945.1. NCBI lineage: Bacteria > Bacillati > Bacillota > Clostridia > Neomoorellales > Desulfitibacteraceae > Desulfitibacter > Desulfitibacter sp. BRH_c19. The sequence continues at coordinate 230,512 of LOER01000016.1, read as the reverse complement.
TAACTCAGTAGTTTTTAAGCCTTATTTGCAGAGTATTAGCCGTGAATACTATTCTGATAATACCAAGGCTTTGTTAATGTTAAACAATGTTCCTTATGCACAATTTAGGATGCTAGCTAAGACATTGATTTCCTATAGAAAGGCAAATAAAGATAAAGCAATTGCTAATTTAAAGCGACATTTAGAAAGAAAGAAAAAGAGGCAGATGAATAAAGAGGAATTTTTGATCAATGTAAAGACCTATATTGCTTTAGGTTTAATGATTCCTCCTTGTTTATGCCTCTTATTGCTGTGGTTTTATCCTTTGTTAATTATATTTTCAAATCTTACTTTTTGAGGCAATTATTAAGAAAGAGGGCAGTAGTGCAGTTCTAAAATAAATATTGAAAGGAGTTTTTTTATGTCTAAATTACTGGCTATTGTATTGGTCCTGGTTTTAACTGTTTACATGGGAGTTAGTGTTTTTATTAGCGGTAATTCTTCAACTGGTGATAAGGCTATTATGCCTACTATTCACGAAACTGCTAATGACTCCATTAAAAATCTGCAAGATCTAAATGATACACTAAGTAATCTTGAATAGGTAGGAAGGGGAATAAAATGGATAATTATTTATCAATTATTGTAATGCTAGTTATTTGTACTATACTTGTTGCCGGCTTTTTGTTTGGCAGTGATGGTAATCCGGGCGCTATAGAAACTACTCAAAACACAACTAATAATATGGTTAATGTTATTGATAGTATAAATAGCACTATTCCTGTTGATTGATCTATATGTATTATTATATTTTTCCGGTCAGGTGCTTATGTAATCTGCAGTTGGCCGGATTACATTTCATAGGGGAGGAGGGTTTACTTGGTTAGAAAATATTTATTCAATCACAAAGGCAATTCTCAACTTCTGGTTTTTATAGTTCTTTTGATACCAGTTACACTCATGCTTTCTTTGTTTATGGTTATAGGAGAGTATTGGAAAAGATCTACTGCTCTAGATAATCTAAATTCTAGATTGGTAAGCACTATCAATAAAAAGGGTGTTACTGAATTATCAGGCAGTAGTTATGACATATCGGATATTGAGGATATTTTAGATACATTTGATGAGCAAATTTATAACCTATTAGGGGATGCTGAGGTGACCTTTTATGGAGCTGTAAATGAACAAAATATTAACGGCTTTAATGATGAACAATTTAAAAGTATCATTAGAAACTATGGGTTGGGCAGAAATGATGGTAGGCAAGATATTGTGGGCGTACGAGTTACAGGCTTAAATCCGGCCCTTTTGGATCGTGTTTTGCGTGTGTCGGTAGGATGGTTTTTTTATACGGGTGAAAATATTTTATACAAAAGCTTTATAATTGGTGAGGTGCAGCCGTGGTTGGAATAATTTCTAGCAATAGAGGATGGACCGGATTGTTTGTTATGTTCATTTGCTTTTTGTTGATAGGTACTGTTCTCATGGTTTCAACTTTTACGATTGGTAGTACAAGCTTTAGTAAAAGTCATTTACAAAATATTTTAGATCTGGCAATAGATAGGGCTGTTCTGGAGCTTGAATATGATAAAGATGCTTCCTTATATGCCCTGGGAGAAGGGTATACTATCTCAGGGCAAGAAACCAACCATTTCTTAAAGATAGACAGGCTAAGGGCGGAGGAAAAATTCTTTGATGAAATAGCGAGAAATTTAGATATCTCAAAGGTTGAGTTTATTCTCTTGACTCCAATAAACTTTGATGGTGGTACTGAATACACAATCGTTTTAGATGGGGTAAGCTATTATGTAAATAGTATACAAGAATTATCACAACGTATTAATGACCATATAAGCAGTACGGATAAAAGCTATGTTATAAATATTGAAAATAGTATAATTGATAAGCCAACATATTGTGCTGTTATTGCCGCTCATTTGCCGTTATCCTATTCTAAACCAATTATTTTACATTCTTTTGGTGGGGGGCAATCTTTTAGAAAATATTAACTAACTGCACTTTGACCATCCGCAGTATGGGCAGTATGAGCATCCCGATTCTGGCACCATCTCTTGTTCACATTCGGGGCATTTATGTTCATTCATAATATCATCTCCTGGGACTTTGATGGGATAATTATAGCAGAACACTAGTTCGCTATGCAAGAGATAAATGTTGGTTTTTTTGATTGACAAAGTTAACTACAATTAGCCTTTTTATGAATGTATGTATGTTGCAAACCTGTTTTTTCAGGTGATATAATAGTAACTGATAAATGGTTAATAGAGGTGGGTTATGGTAGTTATCAAAGGAGTTTTGCAAGATGAGCTTGAAAGGCAAAATAGAATGCTACGTGCTTATCAGAAAAAAGCTGTCTTATTGCCTAAAGGTAGTGTGGTAAACAAAAATATAAGAGGAAAAGAATATTTTTATTTGCAGTATAGGGATGGGGAAAAGGTAGTTAGTAAATATATACCAAATAACGAGTTTCCCGTAATTAACTCTAAAATTGAGGAAAGAAAAAAAATAGATAAAATAGTTAGTGATATAAAAAAGGAAATTAAATTTATTGAAAAAGCATTAAAGATAAAAATTTAATGGGTTGCTCCAGATCTTATTCTTGTAGGAAACTGGGCTGAGATATTTATGAGTGTGCTTATTATAAGGATTATAAAGCTATTAGAAAGATGAATTCAAACCAAGGATAATTATATATAATATCAAGGTATAAAAGCATAAGTAAAATAGAATACGAAGATATGGAATAAATTATTTAAAGTTGCTGGTAACCAGCAGCTTTTTTAGTTTAGGTAAGTTTAGGGGGTGAAGGATTGGATTTTAAATTAGGTGAGATAGTTTGGGTATATTACCAAAAGCGCGACAAAGGCAATAGTGCAGGTAGTAAAAGAAAAGGTAAAATAGTTGGTATATATGAAAACTTCGTACGTGTGTACATTTTTGCTAACTCGGATCCTCATAGAGGGTGGCATGAGTGTTTTTTATATATAGATCTTAAGATAGAGTATTACAAATTAGTGAGGATTGATTCTGTGAGTAGTAGTAATCCAAAAAAACAGAGATATGCTGGAAAGGTGGCAATATAACAATGGGACCAAAGAATAAAGATGAGGTTTTTAATAAGGCCTTAGGCGGTGAAATAAGCACATATATACAGCCTATTATAAACCTACAAGCAAATAGTATTGAAGGTTGGGAAATGCTAACCAGGGGGCCGTTAGGAACTACATTAGAAATGCCTAGCAGGCTCTTTTCATATGCCAGGAGAAAGAAAAAGATGCGTCAGTTAGAATACCAATGTTTAAATAACAGCTTAATGGCTACACAGATGTTAAATTCAAAAAGTAAAGTTTTTATTAATATTTCTTCTTTAATATTTTGTGAAAAACTCGATATGATAACAAACTATGCCGCAGATCTAAACAACTGCAGCATAGTTTTAGAAATAACTGAAAGCCACAAGTCAAATATAAGCAGAGTAATAGATGCTGCAAACTGGTATAAATCTAAAGGAATATCTATTGCGGTAGATGATGTTAGTAGTGGATACGATAGATTAAAAAATATCTTATATGTAAAACCTGAGTATTTTAAATTGGAAAGAGATTTAATTATGGATTGCCATAAAAATATTGATAAAAGGATCATGATAAAATCATTGTTGTTAATGGGTAACAAGTTAGGTTCAAGGGTAATAGCTGAAGGAGTTGAAACTAAGTATGAAGTTAATATTCTTCGTTCTCTTGGTGTAAAGCTATGTCAGGGTTACTATTTCTCGAAACCATTTCCAGCTGTCACTCTTAAAGATATCACGACAGCAAATATAATTTGAGGGGGAAAGATATATGTCTAAAATATTATTAAATGAACAGTCCTTAGTAATAAATCCATCATTAGCAAGGGCAGTAGGTTTAAATGAGGCTATAATTATTCAGCAATTATACTGTTTACTTGAAAACAGTAATAATTCTTATGAGGGAAAGACTTGGTTGTATATCACATACGCAGATTGGCATAAGTATTTACCATTTTTCTCAGAAAGCACGATTAGGAGAATTATTAAGCGTTTAGAAAAACTAGAAATAATTATTTCTACAAATAGATTTAACAAGATGGATAGTGATAACACAAAATGGTATACCATTGACTATGAAACTTTAGACGGCATCTTTAAAGACAAGAATATAGAAAATGGATTTAGAGCACAAGATCAAGATGTTTCTGGCCTGAATAAGTGTATGAAAATGGCACCTAATAAGATTGAACAGACTGAAAAACCAAGACTTCCTGAATTAAAGTCAGATGATAAAAAGCCATCAACAGTAGTGCTTAACCAAAATGGATTTACACTTTGTTCAAAATGCATAGATGGACAAACCGAGTTGGGCAATCTAGACACAGGAACCCCTGCATATATAAAATTACAATCACAGAAAAAATTTGAAAAGAATTGTATGAGCATATTAAATAGTGGAAGTAAGAGAGGATTATGGAATGTAAATAGTTTTATTAGTCTTTTTTATCATTTTAATGATGTGGATGTTGGGTTAGTTAGAAAACTAATGTTAACCAAGATAGAGAGCTGTACCGGGGTACCTGCTTAGGCCGTAGAGGGGAAATATACCTTCTGCGGTCTTTTTATATAACAAGTAATTAGGGGGTTTCTATTATGTCTGAAAACAAAATCGTCATGGAAGGGATTTACAGCCATGGTTTTGGGGTGTTGGCCAAAAAAATAATGCGAGATAGTACTTTGAGAGTAGGCCCTAAAGCTCTATATTCTTATCTAATTACTTTTGCTGGTGCTGGAGTAGAAGCCTTTCCTAAGAAATCTACTATCTGTAAAGAGTTGGGTATTCATCCCGAAACTTATAACAGTTATCTCTCTGAGTTAATTAAAAGAGATTTGATAAGAGTAGAGCCGAGAAGAAATAATAAAGGCCATTTTATAGGCAACCTTTATAAAATAATTACTGTCCCTGATCCAGTAGAAAATAAAGAAGAAAAACCACATCCCGAAAAAAACCGTATCCGGAAAAAGACCGTATCCCGAAAAAAACCGGATACGGTTAAAACCCCTATACATAATAACAACAGTAGTTCTTTTAATAATAACAGTAATACAATAAACAACAACGCAAATGAAGAATTAGAAGCGGAACAAAAAGTGAAGATAAAAAATGTTGTTGTTGATAAAAGCCAGGAAGATTATTTGGAAAAAGTATCACAGGAACTTAATTGCGATATTAAACTAATTTTAAGTTTAACAAAAGAATTCTCTTTCTCCTTTGTGAAAGAAAAATTAGAATTAGCGAAACAAACAAGTATATCTAAAAATATTAATGGATGGATAAGGAAAGCTGTAGAAGAAGATTGGATACAACAAAGTTCAAGTAAAAATATAAGGGAGGAAACATCGGAGATACAAGCTAAAGATGATAAATTTAAAGCTATTTATATTACTTAATTGGACCTGTTTGATTAATATTATTTTTGAGGCTTGTTTAGAATTTAATTATTTTTCACTATTTTTGCTTATAGTTGGTTACATTTGAAAAATTGGAAGTGGTTCAAAACCTATGTGTATAGTTTTTTATTTTGTATAAAAGGGGGTTTGCTAGATGAGTACGGTTAGTATCTATGAGGAGGTCAAGTATCTCGTTAGAATTGAGGATACTATTCAAGCTTTTTCAGGTGTTGAGCTAAATAAAAAGGGGACCAAGCTGTTTGGAACATGCCCTTTCCATGAAGACAAGTCTCCATCATTGGCAGTCTATCCAAATAAAAATGACTTTTATTGTTTTGGATGTGGTACAGGTGGAGATTCAATAAGTTTTGTGGAAAAGCTCTTAAATATAACGTCATTTGAGGCGGCTAAGGCTATTTCAGATAGATTTAACGTTAATAAAAGTATTGATGTTAATCTTATCAGCAAGATTAATTCAATAAAGGCTAAATATAACCAGGCAAAATTGTTTCAAGAGGAGTGTACTGAAAAATATAAACTGGTAGTAGATACAAAAAAACATATTGAGGATTTAGCTAGGCAAGGGATCTACACTACTCCAGTATTAGTTTCAAAAACTATCCATCTTGAAGGCTATCTTGACATTCTCTTGTTTGGAAACGATAAAGATAAATTGCATTTGCTAAATAGCAAGGATATTGATAAAAACCTCAGTATTATTAGCCTTGAATTAAAGAAGTGTAAAGAAAAAGGGGAGGACTGGACTAAACAAATATTTGTTGAAAGAAATAAACCTATAAATTTTAGAATTCATGAAGCAGATAGATAGTGTTTTCAGTAGTGGCAGCCTAATTTTATAAAGCAAAACTACATTTAGGTCTAGCTCAACCGCTTTTACCTTACCGCCCATAAATCTGGTGTTAATATCTGTGGTCGGCCGGTAAAGTAACGCTAGGTTGTTATAGCAGAAGCTGCCTTTTCTACCCGAGTTTAGCTTTTAGGTCCAGGCAGCATCTGCAGATGAGCTAGTCTACGCAGGATCTTTTGTAAGTATTGCTTTTGGGTCCTGTTTCCTGGGTCTAGCTTACCCGTTCCGCTATGCTAGCAGCAGTTCATGCTATGCTTTGATGTTGCTAGCAAAGCTCCACTAGGTCCTATCTGGCGATGATAGCCATTACTTAAAGGTCTAGGTTGAAGGTCGGCTAACATCGCATGGCAATAGTTTGGTGGATTAGGGAGCCTAAGTCAGGTAGAAATTGGTCCACTTGTTGAAATTCTTTGTTAGTCCATCTCTCCTGGGTCTAGCTCAACCGCTTATACCTTACCGCCCATAACTCTTGTGTTAGTATTTGGGGTCGGTCGGTAAAGTAACGCTAGGTCAAAAGAGCAGCACCTGGTCCATATTGCAGCGAATATATTTCGCAGGCCCAGGAGCTGCTTCTTGTTTGTCTGGAAGTGTAAAATCAAAAAAGATGGGGGTTCATCACATTATTAGTTAAAATCCGTCAGGGTAATTTTCACTTGCGAAAAGCTAAAATCGTGGGCACCTTTACTCTCTTTATAAGACTAGTATAATAATATAGAGTTTGGTGAACATTTGATGGAAAATGTGCCATATCCAAGAATAATAAATTGATACCTTTTTATTCATTTTTTTCTAAAGTCCTAAAGTCTAGGATATATTAAAAGATATTTCCATATTGTAGCAGGAAATGTAATTTTTATGGAGAAATTGTCCTAATGTATACCTTTTAAATCTTAAATATAATCATTTTGTGAAATTATCAAAACATATGTTTTATTAAGATTTAAATGAATTTGTCCATTAACCAGGCATAGATGCCTAGATTAGTCAAAACAGGAAGTGGGTAGTAAGAATGTCAAGAAACATTACTGCTGATAATATACTGAGTAAGTTTCTAGAGCATAAAAAAATTTTATCTCAGCATGAAGAAGAAATTCTAAGTGAGACAGATACTCGTTGTAAAATGATAGATGTTTTATTTAAAAGCGTATTAGGATGGGAAGAGGTCAATATCAAACGAGAGGAATACACTTCTGGAACCGATAAAGTTGGATTTATTGATTACGTTTTTAAGTCAAACAACAATCAATTTCTTGTAGAGGCTAAAAAGAATGGGAATTATTTTAATTTACCAAAATGTAACAAAAAGGCAAAGAGCTACGGCATATTATCTAAAGATAAATTAACTAAAGAAGCGTTACAACAAGCTTATGATTATTGCAAAAATAAAAGAATAAATGTAGGCTGTATCTGTAACGGGTATCAGTTAGCAGTTTTTTTACTGAATTATAATGACAACGATAATGATACGTATATATTTAATGGGCTAGAAGATATAGAAAAAGATATTATAACGTTTATTAATATTTTTAGTCCTCGGTCCGATGCAAATAATACCGTTATAAATATACTTAATACAGCAAATTCTAACATACGTGATCTTCCGCAGTTTACTAAACGTGTATCAGAAAATATTTTTAATGCTGATGCTAAGATAAACAGAAACCCATTAGATTCTTATCTTAGACCCATTTTATATGAATTTTTTTCTGACTTGAATTTTGAAAATGAAATTTCCGATGAGTGTTATTGTAATGACGAAAGGGTAACAAATTATGAAAAGCAGCTTACAGCCCTTATTGTTGATGATCTACCGCGTCTTGGAATTCCAGTACAAGAAGCTGATTATGCATTTGATGAAGATTTTATTAGGAAAGAAGATGACATGTTTAATAGATATGGGATGTCTCAAGTAATGATTATAGTAGGAGGTGTGGGTTCTGGAAAGACTACTTTTCTACATAGATATTTTAAAAGGGTTATACCTCAACCAATAAAAAATAATCTAATTTGGCTATATATAGATTTTACACAGGTGTCAGATGAGAGCATAAATATCGGTTCTTTTATTCTAAGACAATGCTTGGAACAAATTCGTAATCAATACCAAGGATTAAAAATTGATGATTGGGATACTCTTCATGAGATATACAAACCAGAAATTATAAGATTACAAAGGGGTGCCCTAAAGCCTCTGTTTGAAGACAACAAAAAAGATTTCGACATGGAAATTTCCAAATTCTTATGTAAAAAAATTGATGATCAAGTTGTGTTTGCTGAGGATGTAGTTAAGCATATTTCTAGAAGACAAGAAGGGAAGAAATTAATCTGTTTAACAGTTGATAACGCTGATCAAATGAGCGATGAGTTCCAAAAAAAATGTATTATGTCCGCTTTTGAGTTTACAAAAAAATTTAAGAGTCTGGTCCTAATATCGCTAAGGGAAGAATCTTATTGGAAACTTAGAAATATAAAGCCTTTTGATGCTTATCAAAATTTCGCTTATCATATTTCAGCTCCATCAGTTGCTTCCATAATATCTCAACGTATTAAAGTGGCAAGTAAGTATCGTGGTAATGTCGAAATGGAAATTCTTCTAAACGGTATAAAGTATAAAATAAATGTTGGCAAGTTTTTAGAAATTGTTAGTAAATCATTATTTAATAACAAACAAAATCCTAATATTGCATTAATAGAGGCTTTATCAGCTAATAATGTTAGATTAGGGCAAGAGATGCTAATAACCTTGTTAGTATCTGGGCATACAAATACAAGAGAATATATACAGACCTATCTTGCTCAAGGTGATTATACTATTCCATACCATGCACTTCTAAGAAGTATTTCTCTGGGGGACTACAAATATTATCATTCAAATAGAAGTTTACTAATCAATTTATTTGAAATTGAAGACGATGGTTTTTTCTCTCACTTTACAAAGATACGTATTATTAAATTTTTGTATGAACGTAGAAATATAAAATCTAGTGCAGGTAAGGGATTTGCTTCCATTTCAGATATATACCCATATTTTAAGGATATTTGCCTTAATGAGCAGAAATTCAGAATAGTATTAAACCCTTTATTAAGGAACCATTTGATAGAAGCTGATAACGGATACCGTGCAGGAGGCGAAGAGGCAGAATTTGTTCGTGTAACTTCATCGGGTTATTATTATGTTAACTATTTACTTAAGGAGTTTTCCTATTTAGAACGCTTATGTGAAGATACCACGATATCTTCTAATAAACATTTTGAAGAGATTGATAAACTTACCAAAGAAATATTTCTTATAGAGGATTCGGGTTGCGGCAAGAGAGCAGTAATGAAAATACGACTCAAACGTATGGAAGTGTTTTTACAATACCTAGAAAGCCAAGAGAAAGCTGATGAACCATTTATTAATTGTAATGAATTACAGTTTTTAATTATGGACGAAATAATTAGTAATTTTAAAAAGCAGTCAAATAGAATTATCAGTTAGTGTAAAGGAAATATGTAATCCATCAAACGGAGCCATTAAACTATTCCTGCTAGAGTCAATAGGTTATTTAGCCAACACAATATATGATCCATAGTTTCTATAAGATGCCTCTCAAAAACACTAAATGAAAAAACATCAAATACAGATTCCTGGTAATTTCACAGGGGTTTTAATTGTTAATACAGATGATTTCATGCTTTGCTTTTTAACGGATTTTTTTTCGAGGTCATTTTGAATGTCTAGCTCAACCGCTTATACCTTATCGCCCATAACTCTGGTGTTAGTATTCTAGGTCGGCCGGTAAAGTAACGCTAGGTCAAAAGAGCAGCACCTGGTTCATATTAGCTGTAAGTATTTATTGCAGACCCAGGAGCTGCTTTTGATGATCAAATGTTAAAATGGATTGGTTTTTTTTGATCCATAAACCTGATAACACAGTATTGATTGAACAGACTTTATGAAGTTTTATATGGTAAAATAGGACCTACAAGGGCTAACTTTATACCTGAAAAATAATGACATTTGGACCGCTGAGATGTTGTTGATTTTTTCACTCTGTCGTCCTGATGTGGTGAGTTACGGAGATCTAGCTATCCGTAGAGGAATGATGAATTTATACGGTCTTAAGGATTTAACAAAGGAAAAATTTAATAGGTATAGAAAAAGGTATTCACCCTATGGCTCTATTGCATCATTATATCTGTGGGAGCTTTCCGTAGTATAGTTTAACTTATCACTATATCTTAACGAATAATACATTAGTGAGATTAACATGATTATATATTACTCAATGATAGGTATATTGGCATGGAAAATGCGTAATAACCTTCTCAAGAGGTCTTACGCATCCTTGAAATTAATGTTCACTTTCAAGCCGTTTTATTAACATAGCTAAAACTATTCCGTAGATTGAAACTGTAATAAGGTTAGATATAACAGTATCACCTTTGATTGGTGATAAAGGGCTAACGTCATACATATAGGTAATCGCATTTGCTGAAAACCATACAAACAATGAGTAAATAACCCCTTTAGTCAAAAGATAATTACTAGTTACATATTTGATTAAATAAGCAAAAACTATTCCGACAATCCCTGCAAAAAAGATTTGCATTACCAACGCCAGAATGATTTCAAATGTTATTTCGGTTCTATATCCATAAATAAGTACAGATGCCCATTCCCAGTATGTAATTTCAGTAATATTTAATTTATAGGATAAATAATTTAAAAGGTCTAAAATAATACCAGCAAAAGCACCAGCAATAAAACCATTTATAAATCTGTCATGCAATTTCATTAAAGATAACCCCTTCGTATAGTTCTTAATATTATTAATAATAATTAAATAATTGACTCCTCTTAATGCTTAATACTTTGCATTGAAAGTGCATTTGAAAAAATAGTTATAAAGAACAGTAGTAGATAGGAAGTGCAAAATAACGGCTCTTTTTTAGCTACAAATTTGAATTATTAACTATTATTTTGATATTGCTGTATCTTTATCAGGAAACTGTAGATACTTTTGTATAAATGAACTTACTATAATTGACCAAATTAAATAGATAAAATAATAAGCAATTGCTGTGTCATAAGTGCTAAATTTAGCCATATTTCTATCTAGTGCTGGGACAATTGCTAGTTGAAAAAACCATAAAATAAAAGTTAATCCGAGCATTTTTATTTTTGATTCTTCAGGTCCTGTTATCTTATGTACATAAGCAAAAAAAACTCCGAAAACACCACCTAGACCGAAATTTGTTATAAAACCAACAATCCATCGGCCTATGTTCATTGGTTCATCTGGAATGTCTAAGATAAAGCGTGTAGCATATTCTGTAATACTTATAGGTATTATACCTACTAAGTACAACGTCATAGAAATTACAGTTAGAATTATTGTGCCTATGGTGCCAGCAATAAATCCACAAGTCCAAGTTTTAAATTTCATATTAGTTATCATCCTTTAAATAAAAATCTAATAAAAGAGTTTTGTAATATCATTTTTTGTGTAACATCTATCTTCAACAGAAATCAAAAATACTAAAATAACTTTCAAAAGAAAACGCTTACACAATATGTATTATATAAAACTCTATCAATAGTATTATCAGAAATTAAGTTTTAATTCGCATGAATACTAGATGAGACCCTATAAGGAAAGAATGTTCTGCTGAACATTCTCTTTAATAAGGCGTACTAGAAGGATACCATGGTAGTAAAGGATGTGAATTAAGTGGAAAAGGGAAAGGGCAACCATTAAATTTTTGGTAGTCTTGGTTGTAATGATGATAATTTGGAGTATTATTACTATCGTTGATTATAGACAGGTTTGTCATAATTTTGAAAAACCTATTGTTGCAATACCGATCCAAACAGCCGATGATGGTGGCTCAGGTATATATAAAGGGTTGGGATACTCCTTCAATATAAAAGGAAACTTTATGCCAGAATATGAATTTTGGGTGTGACACATGCTAGATTTTATTTGTTTGATAAAATATTAAAGGAAACTGTTAGGAACTAATTCTAAGTTACTATATGATGCGTCTCAAAAACACTAAATGAAAAAATATCAAATGCAAATCCCTGGTAATTTCACAGGGGTTTATTTGTAATACAGATGATTTCATGCTTGCTTCAACAGAGTCCATTGTGAGTTATTTTAAATGTCTAGCTCAACCGCTTATACCTTACCGCCCATACATTGGTGTTATTGTCTAAGGTCGGTCGGTAAAGTAACGCTAGGTCAAAAGAGCAGCACCTGGTCCATATTCGCTGCGAGTTTTTTTAGTAGGCCCAGGAGCTGCTTTTTATGCTTGTAAGGAAGTCAGATCTAAAAAAATGGAGGTACATTACATTGTCAGAACTTTTAAAGGATTATTATGGTAAAATCAGCTTTTTAAGCTGTACAGGCGTAGTTGGTGAAACTATATATTACAAGGATAAAAAATCGTTTGATAAAGAAAAATCCGAAAGTCTTGATTGTGGTAGACCTATAAGTTATGAAGTGTTTAAAAAACAGAAGCTATTAAAAAGCAAGACCAATGAACATCTTATTATTACTGAACGTAAAAAGGATAAAGAGAAAGACAAGGAAAGAGCGGAGAGATAATAGTAAAGATATATTTTTTAATCTAATATGAGAATGTATATTAGGGAAAAACTATAAAAAGGTTTTCTTTTTTACCTATATAAGATTTATCTATAAAAATATATTTAGTTAATAAACAAACAGGAAGGTGTTTGTGTTGAAGAGTAATAAAAATTTGATGAAAACCAGCAGCAAAATTCAAGAATTGTACACAAAGAGGGCTTTGCATTATGAATCTTTGTATATTAATCGTCTTGGATGGGGTAAAGAACTAGATGCATTCTTTCACAATTCTAATTATTTACAAACATCTTTGAAAATTTTAGACGCCGGTTGTGGTACAGGAGTTATTACAAGAACTCTCTATAAAATTGCAGAAGAAAAGGGTTATGAAGGATTAGTATTTCATGCTTTTGACCTTACTCAGGGCATGTTAGACATTTTCCAAAAGCAAATTATAGAGAAAGGAATAAAAAATGTAAAGTTAGAACAGGCTGATGTTTTAAACCCCGATTCACTTCCATCTAATTGGAATGAATATGGCCTTATTATTTCATCAGCCTTATTGGAATACATCCCTAAAGAAAACGTTAATAGCGCATTAAGCAACTTAAAACAATTACTTAAAGATGGGGGTATACTGCTAATTTTTATCACAAGACACAACTTTGTTACTAGCTTGGCTGGTAAGTTTTGGTGGAAGATAAATCTTTTCGAAGAAGATAAATTTATAGCAATACTTCAAAATGTTGGGTTTAATAAGATCGAACAAAAGAACCTTCCTTCTTTGTGGTCGAAGTACATTATGGTATTTGAAGTTAGCTAATGAATAGTATAAATATGATTTGCTCAAATTGAATGTCTAGCTCAACCGCTTATACCTTACCGCCCATACTTTGGTGATAGTATTTGGGGGTTGGTCGGTAAAGTAACGCTAGGTCAAAAGAGCAGCACCTGGTCCATATTAGCTGTAAGTATTTATTGCAGACCCAGGAGCTGCTTTTTTGTGTGTCAGGAAATTATAAACCAACAGCAGGTGATCATTTGATAGTAAATGCATAACAATAGTGATTATAATCGTTATATAATATAATAAATCAACTTGAAGACTAGTCTATTTTTCATAAGGAGTATTAGTAATGATAAAACAATTTACTATATCTAAAATAGATAATGTAATGAAAATTTGGCTTGAAGAGAATATAAAAGCTCATGATTATATATCCGAATATTATTGGATGGAAAATTATGATTCTGTAAAAAGACTATTACCTCAATCTGAAGTTCATATTTATGAAGAGGGTAATGAAATAAAAGGATTTATAGGCATTGTGGACAAATCATATATTGCAGGACTATTTGTATTATACCAGTATCATTGTAATGGAATAGGAAGTAAATTGGTTGAAAAATGTAAGCAAAATTATCCCCTCTTAAGATTAGATGTTTATGCTAAAAACTTGAAAGCGATAAAATTTTATAAAAAGCATGGATTTATAATAGAAAAAGAAAAAGAAAATGAAGATACTAGGAAAACGGAGTATTCAATGGTATGGAAATTGTAAGTGCTGTTTAATTAATTGATTTTAAACAAAGCTAAAGGATGGCCAAAGTGATAGAAATTCATGTAAAGCAACAATATCTGAGCCAACGGTATGTTAATCTTCATCATATATTGGCGCCATACAAAAGAGGAGAAGGCGGACCAAAAAGCTTCTTAGCAGGAGATGGATAGTAGAGAGTAGTTATAGTCAAAAGGTTTATATCATATGCAAAAAATCGTCTAAATAAGTTTCTTCACAGCATTCTTAGGGTTATGTTATACTTGACATAAGAAGTGGGCGAAGCCTACTCTTTTTTAACGGGAAAAATTATATATAAGGATGCCCTTATAAGGCTATTTTTTGTGTAAAAACAATAGAAGGAGTATAAAAGCGTAATAAAAAGCAATATTATTATCAATTCTATGGTAGAATAAACCAAAATAAGGAGGTAGTTTTAAAATTGAAGATATAGCATCCAGCTTTTCAATAGAAAAGCTGAGCTTATTTACGGGGAATTTCTGGATGACAACAATCTTCAGCCTGGGTAGGGTTATTTATTTTACCGTAAAAAGAGGGCTGAGTGATTTTGGGAAAAAAGCAAATCTGAGCAATATTAATATTGAATATCAATATCTTAATACACATAGTATATACTATCATGCATTATAGATACCTACTGTCTGCTTAAAACATAATAATAAAGAAAGGATTTTTTGTATGTTATGGGAAAACAGATGTTTAATGCTTTTTCCAGATGACTTAGTTCAGTTAAAAAAAGAAGTGAAGCAAGATGTGGACTTAATGGTGCTTCTTGAAAAACAATTTCAGCTGTTAGGTATTACTGTAAATGATATTGATGAAATCCAAGCCTTTTCAAATAATCTGGTCCCATATGAGAAATTAATATTATCTATGATTGAACTGATAAGTCCATCTTCATGAATCAAAGATTGTATCCTTATAATTCCATAGCAGGAAAAACTCAGAATTATGTCGAAATAGCTCTTAGACTAATTTTGGGGGAAATTATATTGAAAACAATTAATAGTATTTATAGAATTATGAAATTGGGATCTCATGAATTTGAACCTTTTATCCGATATATACGATTCCCTTATTATAAACAATTAGCTGAAGGGGAAAGAATAGATTTTGAGTTTCCTTTTACTGCATTAGTAGGAGCTAATGGGTGTAGTAAAAGTTCTGTACTACAAGCTTTATACGGATGTCCGGGAGGAAATAATACTGGTATTTTTTGGTTTTCAACTGACGTTGATGTAATTCGTGAAAAGAGTTATCCAAATTGTTTTATTTATGGTTATTGGTCTAAAAATCCTGAGGATATAGTTGAAGTTATAAAGACAAGAATAAATAAAAAAGATAAACCGGATTATTGGGAACCTTCACGTCCTATTGTAAACTATGGAATGAAGAAATTACCTAAAATTAATAAATCTACTAATATGGAAGACAGAACCAAGACACGTTGGAGGGCTATTAAAAAAGATGTTTTATATTTAGATTTTAAATCTGGGATAGGTGCTTTTGATAAATTTTTTTGGCATGGCATGTTTAATAAAACAGAAACTCTTAAAACAAAACAGGATTATATACGGCATAAAGCAAAACTTTTACGGAGGGTAATTAATGATAATTCGAAAAGTTACAAGTATTTCAAGAAAGAAAAAATAAAGAAGAATGTTTTATTGTCAAAAAAAGCTTGTGAAGTGGTAAGTAGTATATTAGGGGCTGAATACAAAGAAATTAGGTTAGTTGAGCATTCTTTTTATGGTAATCTTACTGCTCCGAGTGTTATTCTTAATAAAAAGGGTTTACAATATTCCGAAGCTTTTGCAGGAAGTGGAGAAACAGCTGTAGTGGTTTTAGTACATTCAATTATGAATGCCTCAGAGAAATCATTGATTTTATTGGACGAGCCAGAAACATCTTTACATCCAAAAGCACAACAAAAGTTACAAGCTTTTTTATTGGAGCAAATTAAGAAACATAAACATCAGATTATTATATCAACACATTCCCCGACTATGATTAGAAACCTGCCACCCGAGGCCATTAAAATTATGTATTTGGAATCAGATGACATTAAAGGGGCTAAAATCAGAGTAAGGCCGCGTGCGTATCCAGAAGAAGCGTTTAATGTCATTGGAAATACGGATGCTAATAAAATAAAGATTTATGTTGAAGATAATTTGACTAAAGCTTTTGTAGATGTTTATATTGAAAAGTTAAAAAGTAATTTGAAAAATTTTGTTGAAGTCATATATATTCCTGGTGGAGCTGATAGCATAATAAAGTACTCCGTTAGTGATGCAGTAGCCACGTCAGATATAAATACGATTTTTATTTTTGATGGTGATAAACATTGGCCGAATAGAGAACCTATTAATCAAGAATACAGGAAAAAATTGTCTAATTATATGGTTAATGGGAAGGTTGATGAGGCAAAAATTCCAGAAGCAGATAATGAAATATTGTCAGATATTGTAAAAGAACTGGTAGGTTGTGAAATACATTTGTATTTAGACGGGAATCCATTGACTGGAAGTGATGGAACTAAAAAGATTAAACAACTTCGAGATTTTTTAAAGTTTTGGACACAGTATGTTTATTTTTTTCCTGGCAAGCAGCCGGAGAAACTACTATATAAAAGTATTAGTGATGAAGATAGGAAGCATTATTTTAAGGACATAGATAATATAGAATCTGTTGACTGGAAGGAGTATTTTAAGAAAAAAACAGAAAAAGAGCTCGCAAAAACTAAAGTGAGTTCAACAGAGATATTAACAATTCAAAGGCAGATTATTGCAAAATTTCAAGATCAATGTGAAGTGTTTAAATTAATAAATGATATAATAGATATTCACTTTAATAATAGAAATGTTTAATATTGGGGGGGAGAATTTTGATTAAAGTCTACGATTTTTTCTCGGGCTGTGGTGGAGCTAGTTATGGTTTTAAAAAATCAGGCATGCAGATAGCCCTAGGATTAGATAATAATTTGTATGCTGCTGAAACATTTATGCTAAACTTCCCCGAAGCAGGTTTTATTAAAGAAGATATACGAAAAATTAAAGTACAAGATATTGAGCCGTATTATGATAATAGTATGGCGACTTTGTTTTGTGGGTGTGCTCCTTGTCAGCCTTTTTCAAAACAAAATAAATATAAAAACAGCAATGATGAACGTATAAATTTATTAAGTGAATTTGGTCGTTTTATAGAATATTATTTACCGGATTACATATTTGTGGAGAATGTGCCTGGTATACAGAACTTTTCAATAGAAATGAGCCCTTTGGCAGACTTTTGTGACTTATTAAGTAAATTAAAATATACTCAACCACTTATTAGTATTGTAGAGGCATCAAGGTATGGCGTACCACAAAGAAGAAAAAGACTTATTGTTATGGCAAGTAAAAGCTATAATATAGAATTACCTCCATTCACACATGGAGATGGGACAAGTAACCCTGATTATTCTACTACAGGAGATTGGATTATGAACTTGTCAACATTACGGGCGGGTGAAGTTGATCGCAATGATCCTGATCATTGTGCAGCCTCATTATCCGAAATGAATCTAAAGCGTATAAGAGCAACTACTGAGGGCGGGAGCAGGCAGGATTGGCCTAAAGAATTATGGCTTGATTGTCATAAAAATCATAGTGGGCATAGTGATGTATATGGTAGGTTGTCATATAGTAAAACTGCAAGTGCAATTACTACAAAGTGTCTAAGTTACTCTAACGGCAGGTTTGGACATCCGGTTGAAGATCGTGCAATAAGTGTTAGAGAAGCTGCTTGTTTACAAACATTTCCCCGCACTTATAGTTTCTGTGGTTCAATGATATCAAAAGCAAAACAAATTGGGAATGCTGTGCCCCCTCTTATGGCTAAGTGTTTTGGAAAAGTTTTTGTTGAGCTTGAACAACGTCACAAGGAAACTGAAAAAGCTGAAGCAAATTGAGCTATACTTTACTGAATGGTTACCATAGGAGTGTGCTACTAGTGCTATTGTGTGGGTTAATATAGTAGCAAATTTTATATGTAAGTACTTAAGCAATAACAATAAAAGCCTTTTTTATCAAGACTTTTTTTTATCTTATATAAGCTATTCGTCGGAATACGGATACTTTTTGATGCTATTTGCGGTCATGGTAATCGAAATCTCTCTAAAGAGGATTATAATTCTTTGTGGCAAAGTGTCTATAAGATGTGCATCAAAATCCTCTCTAAAAAAGGAGAAGTTTTCTGCCCTACAGCACAACAGCTTGTAGATGTTCTAGTACAGATGATATCATGCTTGCTTTTTAACGGATTCTTTCGAGGTCATTTTGAATGTCTAGCTCAACCGCTTATACCTTATCGCCCATAACTTGGGTGTCAGTATTTAGTGTCGGTCGGTAAAGTAACGCTAGGTTAAAAGAGCAGCACCTGGTCCATTTTGCAGCGAATATCTTTCGCAGGCCCAGGAGCTGCTTTTTTGTATGTCAGGAAGTTAAACCAAAAATGAATGGAGGTCGTTATATTGTTAGGTAAAATTCGCCAGGGTAAATCTTGCTTGCGAAATGCCAAAATTATGGATACATCTCACAGCCTAATAGAGAAGCAAAAACCATAGTTCTTTAATGCAGGATAAGCGAGGCCACGCCTCGGGCCACACACACCTGGCAAAGCCAGGTGGGAGAACAAAAATAAGGGACCACAACTTGTACCACGGTGTGGTCTGTTTGTGGTCTCTTTAAATGTAATTATTTTACAATGAAAGGAGGTTAAAATATGCAAAGGTTGAGTGAAATAGTAAAAGTTAGACTTACAAGAGAGACCTTTATAAAGGTCAAAAAAGAGGCTGAAAAGCAAGATACTACAGCTAGTGAACTAACAAGAGATATTATAGAAAACTTCTTCAAAACAGAAAATGCAAAAGATAGTATTCCAGAAATCGAAGATGCTTTCCGACGGGTTCTGCAGCCATATATAGACAGACTAGCTGGTCTAACAGTTCACGCTGGTATTGCTGCAGGAACTTCAGCTTGGCTTAATAGAGCTGTCTTAAAAATGGTAGCTAATCAAGATGTAGATACAATAGATGCTTGGAACCAAGCGGTAGCCAAATCAAAGGCAAATTTAAAGAGAGGAAAAATGCTGGAAGAAACGACTGAAAAGGACTAATAAGAAGGTTTAAAAATTAATTTTTGTGCGACATGAAAGGAGAATTAATATGTCAGATAATAATGTAAAAGTTAAATATTACAATTCGGTATTAAGGAGATTAGAGAAGATTAAAAGACATTGTATGAAGTTTCCTAACAGATACCATAAATTAGAAGGTCTTAGATATAGTGGTTTGTTAAATGGACAAAAAAAATATTTTTTTAAGGATTATTTAACTGATAAGGAACTGAAAGAACTTAAAGAAAAATATAATGCGGAGGATTTCCAAATAAAGTTTCGTTGGTGTACTACTAATTGGCTTGAAAGAAAAGGGCTCGAAATAAGTCTTTTGTATATAGTATCTATATAAGCGAATAGTCGCATTTCATTAGACTAAATGACGTAATTGAAACTGTATGTTAGGTTAGACTTCATAAATATATAAGGCAGGTGAGGTTATGAAGCATGAAGCACCAATATTCGTAAAGGTGAAATTTAACTTAAACAATCCAAAGGACAAAGGACATATAAAATATATTGCTAATCGACCAGGTGTAGAAAAAATAAAATTATCCTCTGATGCTGCACATATTCAGTATGCAGGAAATCGGCCAAAAAGTACTGGGTTATTTGGACCAGATGTAGCTAATCCTCCTATAATGGATCAGGCCATTAGAGATTTAGAGGCAAAAATAAGTCCATTATCATGGAGATTAGTAATTAGCCTAAAAGAGGAAGATGCTAGGAAATTAGGTTATTTAGGAAGGCACTCATGGGAGGATTTAACCAGGAGAAACATGGAACACTTTACAAAAGCAATAGGTTTGCAGTACGAACAAATCAATTGGGTTGCAGCACATCATCCTGAACAAGGCCATCCACATGTCCATGTACTAGCTTATCCTTCTGGTGGAGCCCCAAACAGGAGAGGGCAGTTATCAAATATTGAGCTCAAAGCTTTTAGACGAGGTGTGGCACATGAAATCTTTGGACAGTATAGAACAGAGTTAAACATAGAAAAAACTCTAGCTAGAAATAGCATGATAGAGGCTACTAAAGAAGCAATTGCTGATCTTAAATATATGGAAAAAGTAGCGGAATTAGAAATGCAAGCAGCTGATCCAATTGGTGAAAAGCTTTCTCCAAAGTTTAGCAAAGAGGATTTAAATGAACTATCGATCAAACTTGGTTCATTAGCAAGTAAAATGCCAAGTAAAGGCAGGGTAGCACTTGCTTTTATGCCAGAAGATGTTAAACAAGAAGCTAGAGCAATTGCTGATATGATGCTAAAAAAACCGCAGATCAAAGAAACCATAGAACAATATGAAAAGGCTACCAGGGAGTTAACCAGAGTATATACTTTATCAAAAGACAAATCTGACGAGGCCTGGGGTAAAGCTTATAACGACATAAGAGATAGAATTGCAAATCAAATACTAAGAGAGGCAGGTACAATCAATAAACAGCAGCAAAAAACTGGCAGATCAATTCATAAGGACACAGGACAAACTATTTCTAGAAGTGCTTATAGGGGTATATTTAAAGCATTAGACAGAGAAAGACTTAAAGTAGAAGCACAGGCAGAGCTAGCAAAACTACAAGAAGTTAGGAATGTTGCAAGAAAGGAAAATATTAAGAAGAAGCTTGAAATGGGAATGACAGAAGAAGAAGCATATAAACAAGATGAGATGTAACGCTAAAAGGCGTTTTTTTTATTTTGATGGGAGGTTAAAAAATATGGGAAATAAGGCAAGTAGAATTGAAGCTGCAGTAGCTGAAGAGAAAACTTTAAAAAGAGATGGTATATTCACAACCATATGGTTCCCCAGAGTAAAGGTAATTGGAAAGCTAGTATATATTAACGACAAAAATACGCCAAGTGGATTTGTTGAATGTAGATCTCCAGATGAAGCTCATATAAAAAGCTGTAATTTGGTGAAAGTATTAGGGGGTAGAGTGAATGACTACTTCTGTTGATGTATAAGCGTAAGGTGCAGTATATGCTTCTGTTGACATGGTATTTATATATGTAATCTTTTAAATTGTAGCATATTACATTACATTATCTTACCTTATATTACCTTACATACCATGATGTAAGATAATATAAGTTTTCAGGTTAAATTGGGAGGTGTTAAAATTCAATGAACCATAGTAAAGAAGTACTTAATCTATTAGCCAGTAAAATTTCTACGAACAGACAAATTCTAGGTGTGCTACAAACAATTATAAATTTAGAAGCTGAAAACAATGGACCAATAATTAAAAAGAAAATTTATGAGAACAGTCCATATTCTCCAAAGGTAGTAGATAATGCAGTAAGTTTTCTTGAAGGTGGCCTGTTGTTGGATCATGTTAGTTACGGTACTAAACACGAGTATAGCTTAACTGACAATGGGCGTGAGGTTGCTAAAATAATATATAGGGGGTCTAAATAATGTCTTATGTTAAAGGATATCTAAATAGCAGAATTAAATATCATGGAAGAAAAAATACTCGAATAAGTGGTAAATTTTCTTTTGTTGGTATGGGGCTAATGGGGAGTAGAGTAGTAGATACTATTGCACAGCTTAAAGATAGTGAGGACAGACCTTATTATCCTACACTTGCAATAAATACAAATGTTCAGGATTTAGATAGCATTGAAAATTGTAAAAACAAACTTGCTTTGAAGGGTTATGAAAGAGGGGCAGGACGTGATCCAAGGATCGGTTATAAAGCATTGGTTGAAAATGAAGCTGAAGTAAAATCAAGATTAAAGCATATTGCTAGTGATCAGGATATGGTATTTATTATAGCGGGTCTTGGCGGTGGTACTGGCACGGGAAGTATTTTATCAATTATGAAATGGGCAAGTGAAATACAAGAATATTTTGGTGTTAATTTTGGGCTAATAATTAGTATTCCTCGAAAGAGAGATAAAAGAGTTGAAAATGAAAATGCGTTAGCTGTTTTAGCAAAACTAAATGACATTGTTAGTGAATTACCTATCATTATTATTGACAACGAATTACTCTATAATGAATATAAAGCTAAAAGAGAAAAAGGTGAAATTGGACCTGGTATTGATTGGACTTCTGATAGTAATCTAACTGTAGCTAGTTTAATACATCAATTAAACCTTATTACCTCTTTTAAACCATATGGTAATAAGCATTTTGATGGACAGGAGTTATTACGTGTATTAAATGTGGGTGGTTGTATTACTTTTGCTAGAGCTGATTTAACACTAAGTGAGTTCAAAGACAATAATGCTCTTATAGCGAAAATATTAGAGAGTATTGATAACGGTGTTGTGGCTGGTGGATATAACTACAAAGCTGAGGCTAAATCTATTGGTTTCAGTGTCATCTCTCCTGCAAACAAGTCAGATCAAGTGCTTGATATACTTGCAATGGAAGCCTTAGAAGATAGTATTAATAAATTACTACCTCATGCTGATACATTCTGGGGTACATATATAGACCAAAATGAAACAGATAAAGTGTATGTGTTTAGTGTAATATCAGGCATGGGTTTACCAAACAGGATTGAAGAAATAGTAGAATATGTAAGGACTTCTAATAATACAGAGACTAGGATCAAATATTTGGATATTGGTGAAGTTAATTTGTCTCAAAAACTAAAACCAAAAACCTTGGATATAGATAATCCTTTTGACCAAGAAGAAAATAATTCATTTAAAGGTGGTGCTACTGACTTAGATTTTGAAGATGAAAAAACAGCTAAAAATCCAGGGTTAAATCTTAAAAATATACCTGCTTGGTTAGAATAGTCACCTTTAACAGGCGTATTCATATTTATCTAATGATTAATAAAGATTGATAGATAGAAAGGAGCTAAGAAAAGATATGCCACTAAAATTAATAGTAGGATTTGTTTTGCTGCCTTTTCTGTTCTGGAAAAAGGTTTTTTTTATTATAGGCAAGATTTTGGGACCGCTGTTTGAAAAAAGAATATTAACAATTCCAAGGATAATAGTGCTGTTGTTAGTGCCACTATTTTTCATTGCTAGTTTTATAGGAAGTGTACCAATATTATATATACCAAAAACAATTTTACCTGTTCTCCAGCCAGAAATGACTTGGGAGCAGGTTTTTTCTTATTTAAACAGCGATAACCCAGTTACAGGTGAAAATATCTGGTTTGAAATGACTATTAAACTGTGGAAAGATAGGCCACCTCAATTTTGGTTATCACAAATACCTTTAGCTGGTGCATTGCTTGCATTAGCTTTTATTTTCTGGCGTACAGGTTGGCCCTTTGAAAAATCTATTAGGGCCAGTAAAGATCATACACATGGTAGTAGTAGATGGAGAAAAACTAGTGAATATAGATCTACCCTAAATCAAACAAAATGTAGCGAGCCTGACAAGGCAGGTATTGTAGTCAGCTCAAAAGGGAAAAATGCGTTGGTTACTAATCCAGATGCAGGTAACCCTCATACTCTAATTATTGGTGCTACTAGGAGTGGAAAGTCCAGGCGTGTTATTATGCCTTCTATTTGGAGTATTGGACATAACAAAGAAAGTATGATTGTTACTGATCCAAAAGGTGAGATTTACGAACATACTGCGGCTTGGCTAGAAAAGAAGGGTTACGAAGTAATTCTTCTGGACCTTTTAAATCCTAAAGAAGGTAATAAATATAATCCATTATCTAAGGTGCTTATTAACCTAGAAAGGGGGGATGTAGAGGAAGCTTCAAGAGAGGCTTGGGAAATAGGCAATATTTTAGCCTGGGCGTACGGAACAGGCAATGATCCTATCTGGCCGCAGGCAGAAGAAAGCCTTATTGCTTCACTTTGTTTGGCAACAGCAATTAACGCTCCAGAAGATGCTAGACACATGACATCAGCCTATAGAATACTTACACAGCTTGGGGCAGATGGAGGAGAATTGCTAGATGGTTGGTTTAAGTCAATGGATGGAAATGACATAGCTAGAATGGCTTATGGAACTGCAGCACTATCAGAAAGTAGAACAAGGAGTAGTATCTATACAGGCACGTCAGCTCATCTAAGATTATTTGCAGATCCAAGTATTGCTATGATGTGCAGCGAAAGCGATTTTAATCCGGATGAGGCAGGTATTAAACCTATGGCTATATTTATCAAGATGCCTGATGAAGCAGGAGCCAGAAGGCAAATAGCTTCTCTATTTGTTAATCAAGCATACGCTGGTCTTGCCAATGTTGCCCGAGATAATGGAGGTAAACTTCCTGTACCTGTTTGGTTTTTGTTAGATGAATTTGGGAATATAGGTAAATTACCCAATCTTGCGGAAAAGTTGACTGTTGCAGCAGGAAGAGGAATCAGAATAATTCTAGCAATACAAGCAAAAGCACAGTTAGAGCATGTCTATGGTAAACAAACTGCCGAAATAGTTTTAGGGAATTGTGATACTTGGATATATCTTAGAACTGCAGATAATGATACCGCAAGGGAAATTAGCAATAAGGTTGGTAAATACACCGTTGTAACTAAATCTATACAAAAGAATAAATACAGACCGTCCGAATCGGAAGGCTCGACAGGAAGAGCACTATTAACCCCTGATGAGGTTTTAAGATGGGAAATAGGAAACTGTCTTTTGCTTCAAGCCGGTCAGTTCCCTGCTAAAATACCAATTCAAGACATGAGTTCATGGCCAGGATTAAGCGAAGTGTTTAGACCTGCTACAAAGAAAGCTAAGAACAGGACATATAAGAATGTGACAACATGGGTACCAAATATTGTTTTTAAAGATGAGAAAGATACTGGAATAGAAGAACCAAAACTAAAGAATAAAACGGAAGGAGGTTATTTTTAAATGGTAAAAATTACTCTAAAAAATTGCGATCTTATGACTGAAAATGAAGTGCCAGAAGAAGTGATTATACCTGTAAAAGAAGATGAATTTTATATTGACGATTAGGAGGGGTAAATAAGGCTATGAAAAAATCTACAGAAGATAAACGAGATATTATCATCAATGACGCAGCATATAAACTGTTAAAGATGTTTGAAACAGGACATATGCCAGTAGCTGTCGCCAGGACAATGATCCAAAAGCAAGCCGGTGATAGTAAGCCTTGCCATAATTGGAGCTTAGGAAACAATCTTTTAATGATTGCTAATAACACCGAAGATGCAAGGGGCTTTAAACAATGGAAGGAGGTAGATAGACATGTTACAAAGGGAGCAAAAGCGTTTTATATACTTGCACCAATTACAAAGAAAATTACCAAAAAAGAAATTGAGGTTGATAAGACAACAGGAAAAGAAACAGAAGTTGAAAAACAAAAAACCTTTATAAAAGGTTTTAGGGGCATTCCGGTTTTTAATGTTGAGGATACAACTGGTAAACCTCTACCAGAAATTAATTACCAGCCAGCAGAGCTACCTCCATTATGGGAAGCTGCTAAAGAGTTAGGACTAGATGTTCAGTATAAACCTGCCGTAAATGAAAGTACTTACGGTAGTTTTTATTTTATGAAGGGGAAAATTGAATTATATACACATGATACTAAAACGTTTTTTCATGAGCTGGCTCATGCAGCACATGGAACATTTGTAGAATTAAAAGGAGGGCAGGACCCAAAGCAAGAGATTGTTGCTGAAATGTCGAGTGCAGTTTTGATGCAAATGTATGACGTAAAGGGCTTTGAAAAACATAATTTTGATTATATTAAGAGTTATGCAAAATCAAATGATAGTGCTGGTGTAGTAAAAGAAATTATGGGGGTGTTAAATGAAGTAGAAAAGACAGTAGAAATAATATTAGAACATGCAAGAACACGGGAAAAGGATCAGCAGATTGTAATAACAAAAAATCAGCAAAAAACGAAAATTGAATTAGAAAGATAACCAAAAAGCCGATAAGGGCTTTTTTATTTTGCTTAAAAAAATTATTTCAGGAGGTACTTGATATGCCAACTTTTATTACCCAGATTATCAGTTTTTTTCAAACTGCTTTAACATGGCTAACTGCTCTAGCTATTCCGGTAGTTGCAGTAATGGCTACATACCATGCGATTATGAGGTCAACTGCTCAAGATGATCATTCTGCCATGGGGCATAGTAAGAGTTTAAGTAATACCATAAAATATGGGGTAATTGCTATTCTAGCTGGTGGAATTGTAAGCACAATCTTAGGCATGTTTTAAAAATTAGTTTTTAATAGGCAGGTTATATTGATAGCCTGCCTTAGCTTTTAAAAGGTGGTTAGATAACATGGAGAATAACTGGACAAATGCTGATTTTATAAACAGTATTATAAGCTTTTTTCAAACAGCTCTAACATGGTTAACTACTCTAGCTATTCCAGTAGTTGCAGTTATGGCAACTTATCACGCCATAATGAGGTCAACTGCTCAAGATGATCATTCAGCCCTGGGACATAGCAAGAGTTTAAGTAATACCATTAAATATGGTGTAATTGGTATTTTAGCAGGTGGAATTGTAAGTACTATCTTAGGTATGTTCTGAGGTGATGATATATGAAAATTGGCGATATTATCTTATCAAGGCATAGTGCTGCATGTATTGTACTAACTCTGCCAAATGATAGTGGATGGTTAATGGTCAAGAAGTTACTAGATGGGTTAGTTTTTGAAATCCATATTAGTAACTTTATTGCTTTTTGAAGGGATGTGATTAAGTGCTTGAAAGAATTGGTGATATGATTAATTCTGGTTTTGAGGAATTTTTGATAGGATTTATTTCACCCATCTTTACTGTTGTTGACTGGTTCCTTTCTGTTTTTACTCAATATGGCATGTTGAATGATTTATTAAACATTTCATGGATTAACCAATTTATTTTAGGATCACAAGCTATTGCTGGGGCTATATTAGCTTGTAGGTTTGCTTGGGAAGCATTGATGATGGCTTCTTTACGTTCAGAAGGTGCACCTACTGATCCAGGGGGCTTGCTAAAAAGAACTGTAATGTCTGCTATAGCCATTGCAGGGGGTCCTTGGGTTATTAGAAACGCTATTATTATTGGTAACCAGTTTGCATTATGGGTTGGTAATGTTGGAATAGGTGTAGGTTTAAGTGATTTAAGTTTAGAGGGTCTTGTAGGTACTGTTGGAACTAGTGTTTTGTTTGGAACCCTACTATCTCCAATTATTGTACTTGGAGGTGGAATACTCACATTTCTTGTGTTCATGCAGGCATTAATAAGGACTGTAGAAATAACACTTACAGCTATCATTTCCCCTTATGCTGCCATTGGCCATATGTCAGGAGGAGGAATGGCAGATATGTGGGTAAAGGAAGTAATAATAATTTCCATGACACATGCTGTACAGATGTTGCTACTGTATATGAGCATAGCTTTTCTTTTGGCTCCATCTGACTATGGATTCGGTACACAGTTTGAGATTAAGTTATTTATGTGGCTTGCAGCACTTTGGGTTAGTTTTAAGAGTCCTAAGATACTAAGAAACTATGCTTATCATACTGGAATGAGTAGTGCTGCAGGAAGTTTGGGACAATCTGCATTGTATAGAATAGCTTCTACTGTAGGAAGAAAATAAATGAAGGGAATGTCTAGAATGTCTAATATGGCTAAAAATGAATACTTAGTTCCCAGGGAAACGAAAACCAAAATGGAGATATTTCCTGGCTTTGGTTTTATAGAGCTTGGTGCTGTTGCAGCTGGCATGGCGTTAGGAGGAGTATTGCAATTAATACCTGTTATCTTGCCTTTACCAATAGGTCCTAAATTATTTGCAAGACTTTTTATATTTACTTTACCTGCGGCTATGGCTTATATGCTGTTCAAGCAAGATACTGCCGGTAACAGTTTGTACCAACAGTTAAGAGCTTTTAGGACATGGAGTAGTAGACCCAAGGTATATTATTACAAAAGGAGGGGCTTTTAGTGAAGTTACCAGCCATATCTAAACTTAAAATAAAACTACCAAGTAAAAAACAAAAATTAGCAAACAAACAGGTAAACGTAAAAAGTAAAGATAACACAGTACAACAATGGCTGCCAATACAGGACATTTCTGAAGGTATAGAATACCACTATGATGCTACACCTGTTACTGTTGTTAGGGTAGAACCTAGCCCATTTTCACTTCTGTCTGACAGAGAAAAAGAAAGGAGAATTGGAGCCTTGTTTGAAGCAATCCAGGCAATACCAGGAGATATGCAGATAGAAGCTATCCCCAGACCTATTGATTTAGATATTTATATTAAAGCTTTGGAAGTAAAGTTAAAAGAAACTGAAGGAAAAAGAAAAGTTATCCTAAGGGGATATACAAACTATGTAAGAAAGATAACTGCTGGTGCAGAAGCCATGGAAAAGAGATTTTTTGTATTAATACCAGGGGAAAAAGGCAATGAAGATGAACTGTTAAGCAAAACTAAAGAGTTTGTAGGAGAGTTGGCAAGAGCAGAGTTAAATGCTCATTTAAGCAGCTATCAAGAGATACTTGATATGCTGTTTTCTTTTTTTCACTCTCCTCAAGCTGCCTTTGAAAGGGCAGAAGAAAAAGAAACCGTTACACCATATTTTAATCGAAAGGAAGTGAAATAATGGCTCTAGTTGATATTATAGCTCCACCAGGTATCAAGTTTAATCAGAGAAATATTGTCATAGGTGATTGCGTTGGAAAAGTTTTAGTAGTTGTAGGGTATCCTCCCAGGGTAAAAGATGCTTGGTTAGCTAGGCTTGCTAACATGCCAGGAGTTGTTGTCAGTATCAGTATTTCTCCTACTGATCCACTTGATATGCTTAAAGCTTTAAATAACAGCATTAAGGAGTTTAATAGTAGACTTGCTACGGGAGGCCAAGCCTTGGACAGAAGTAGGTGGGAACAATCTTTATCTGATTCGAAAGAACTTCTAAAAAAAATAGATCAAGAAGGTCAAAGAGTTTATAACACTACCGTAACTATTTTGATAGTTGCACAGACAGAAGATGAACTAAATAAAAAGACCAGACAGGTTGAGGCAATGTGTGCAGGGCAGGGGATGAGAGCAAGAACTACAGTATTTAGACAGGAAGATGGGTTAAAAACAGTAGGACCTTTTGGTTTAATGCAAAAAGAAATTACAGAAATGGCAGGTAAGGATATGCCTGCTGAAACTGTTGCTGCAAGCTATCCTTTTGTTAGCAGTAGTTTAAACCATGGTAAAGGGATTGTTCTAGGCAGAGATTCTGATGATGGTTTGATACTTGTAGATAGATGGAAGCCTCCCCAGGATGCTGGTGTTACCAATCCAAATATGAACATCCTGGGTACTTCTGGTGGGGGTAAGTCTTTTGCTGCAAAGATGATTCTGTTAAGGGAATATGCTCTAGGTGCCAGGATATTAATACTAGATCCCGAGCGAGAGTATAAAATGATGTGCAGGGAGCTTGATGGAAGCTGGATCAATGCTGCAGGTGGGAAAGGTAAAATTAATCCATTAGAAATTAGACCTGTTCCTGATATAGATCCCGATGAGGAAGATGAGGAACAAGATGATAGTGTTAGAGGACCACTATCTAGCCATTTGCAGAGGGTTAAGACTTTATTTCAACTTTACTTACCTGGGCTTTCAGATCTAGAAAGGTCAGTATTAGATGATTGTATACTTGCGTCCTATAAAGATTACGGGATTATTTGGCAGACTGAACCCTCTACAGTAAAAGAGTACCCCACTGTTCTTGATGTATATAAGCATATCCAGGCTAAAGGACAAGAAAGGTTATCAGTACTCTTTAAAGGAGCTGTTGAAGGTGCAGATGCAGCTTTGTGGAATGGGCAGACTACCATTCCTGCTGTAGGTGATTTTACTGTGCTGGATATTAGAGATTTAACAGATGCAAGTGAAAATGTACGAAGGGCACAATATTTTAATATCCTTTCATATGCTTGGGACTTAGTTAGAGAAGGCAGAGCTGAAGGAAAAAGGACCGTGCTTGTGGTGGATGAAGCATGGCTTTTAGCAGATCCACAGACACCGCAGGCCATTGGTTTTCTAAGAGACCTTTCTAAAAGAATTAGGAAGTACAATGGTAGTTTGACTATCATCACTCAAAACATAGTAGATTTTCTAGCCCCTGAAATAGCCAGGTTAGGACAGCCTGTAATTACTAATGCTAGCATGAAGCTATTAATGAGGCAGGAAAGCAGGGATTTAGAAGCTCTAACAGACTTAATGAAATTATCTGAGGCAGAAGTTGATCTCTTAGCTGGTGCTAAAATAGGTCATGGGTTATTACTAGCAGGTAATAATAGGGTACATACAAGAATTGAAGCGGCCGCCCATGAACTGGAGGTGATTGGATAATGGCTGAACCAATTAGTGCAGCTGTTGCTGCTAAACTTGCAAGACTAGGAACAGCTATTGCGGATGGTTTGTTTGGAAGCGAAGATGATAAAAGCAGGGGAGTAAAGATACTAATCTTTACTCTCTTTTGTATTATCTTCTTTTTTATTTATATCATCGTGACTATTCCTGTCTTGCTCTTTTCATTACCCTTTGCAACCTTTGATGAGTTGTCATCCTATTATGATACAGTTGAAGCGATAAATGAAAGATGGGAGGAAGAAGACATTGAAATACCATGGTTAGAAGTAGTTGCTTTAGCTGGTGTAGTGCATGAACAAGAATTCGATAATATTCGTAGCAGCCATATAAGAAGTATAGCTAATGATTTCATCAAAGAAGTTGAACGTGAATCCTGTTCAACAGATGATGAAGGTAATACTACCTGTACTACATGGATTGAATATAGGCTAAGAAGTATGAGAGAAGTGGCAGATCATCTTGGTCTAACACCTGATGAATTAGATATAGCTCGAAACTATCTGATGGCATTAGAGGAGGGTGGTGTTAGACCACCGGCAAACTGGATTTCAAATCCACATCCAGGATGGGAGTGGCCAGTCCCTGGCTACAACAAGGCAAGTGATATATATTCTGCCTTTGGTTTTAGAATTCATCCCA
The DNA here is from genome assembly GCA_001515945.1 of Desulfitibacter sp. BRH_c19. Lineage (NCBI taxonomy): Bacteria > Bacillati > Bacillota > Clostridia > Neomoorellales > Desulfitibacteraceae > Desulfitibacter > Desulfitibacter sp. BRH_c19. The sequence continues at coordinate 198,952 of LOER01000016.1, read as the reverse complement.
TTACAAAAAAACCAAACGACCACAAAGGTGTAGATATCGTTGCTTCCACAGGCACGCAAGTTCTAGCAGCCATAGAAGGCACGGTTGTCTCAATAGGAGAAGATGAGATCTACGGAAAATTCATTGTAATAGAAAGCAAAAATTATTGGACTAAATACGCTCACTTACACTTTATTAGAATATCTAAGAGACAAAAAGTTAAAGCAGGTCAAAGACTAGGCTCTGTGGGTAGCACGGGCCAAAGCACCGGTCCGCACTTGCATTTTGAGGTTAAGGAAAAAGGCTTTTTCAGGTCAAAGCATGTAAATCCTCTAAAATTTTATTAAAAAATAAATTAAATACGTATAGATTATATTTAAATACTTAATTCTTTTAGAAAGGATTTACCAGATAAAATTGTGAAAAATGAAGGAAAAATATTGATTATATCGAATACTTCACCTTAAAGAGGGTGAAGATGAACACTTCACCTTAGGAAGGGTGAAAATGAATATATTTCAATTTCATCTATAGGAGGATAAAATGGATAAAATTACTGTACTTACAGCTGATGTAGTAGATTCTAGAAGGAACTTACAGTAAAAGGAAAAGTTAAAAGAAAAGTATATGTCAAGGACCTTAACTTAAGGTTGAAGAACATCTAATGTCCCATCTATAAGCAAGCTCAAGTCATATATGCAGTCAGTCTCAAAAATGTCCACTATAACATTATGATTATCTACTAGGGCTTCAAAAACTTCTTCAATACATGAATACTGGTTCTTATTTAGCTGATGCAAAACTTCAGTAACAACAATTGAAAGATATTCACTTAAATTTTTTATATATGTTGATAAGGGCCTTGTAGAAAAATAAGCTGAGTGTGAGATTGAGTTTCGTACTCTGTATAATCTCTGTAAATGCCAATTAATTTTTTTATGATGTTCCTTTAATCTTTTTGCAACACTTGGTCCATCCTCTATTAATTGTTTTATTTCATATATGCGAAAATTCAGGAGACAATTGACTTCACATTTTTTTTCTAATTCTTTAAATTTAGTTTCATCTCTAAGTAGCTTTAATAAGTCTTCTGCTACTTTAGTTTTTGATTCTTCCAAATTGATTACAGTGCCATCTAATCCTTCTAATTGTACATCACACCTTTTACAATCTTCAGCAAAATTACGCAATATCCTATAGTAATACCTAACACAAAGTGCTGCAGGAATTATTTGTTTTAAGTGTTCTATAATACTTTCATGTTGACCAGTTTTTACAAATGACTCGAGTGCAACCCATAAATTCAGAAATTTAACTTCCTGGAATAAAGATGTTCTACTAAGGTTGCCATATAAGAATGCCCCTTGCAGTTTTGTAATTGTTTCAGGTTCAATAGTTTTGTTTTTTAAAACATTTTTTGCTACTTGAAATAGCTTTAGAGAAGTATCAACATAATCATGTATTTCAAAAAGATGAGAAGCATCATAGTTATAAGCATGGTTGTTCTCTTCAATAATAATTACTTTAGGTATTTTAGATAACCAAGGTTCTAATATTCTATAAAACGAAACATAGTTAATTTCATAACTAATTTTTTTAAAACCTTCAAAAAAAGCTGAATGAGAATCGTATGCTTCTAATTCGCACACGAAATAGTAATCGTTTATTCCTATTACATAATTTAAGTTGTTTGCTTTATTGAATTTATATAACAGTAATTCTTTACCTATAAATAAATCTAAATTAAGGTCTTTTAAATTTATTATTTCTTTTAGTCCTAATTTTTGTGTAATTTCCAACTTAAATAGAAACCAAAATTTCTTTTTACCAGAAGTAATTGCTTTTGAGAAGCTATCCCATTTTTCTTCAAAAGTATTATTATTTTCAAATAGATCCCTTAAACGATATAAATATTTTGAAGAGAACCCTATACCAATACTTTCACTTACAAGAGATTGCAGGCATTTATGTATTTTTTCATTATCATCGACTTTAATAGCAATCTTAGTCGAATCTAGTAACCAAAATAAATAAGGTTTTTCAATTTGTTTAAGAGCGTGTTGTATTTGAAACCTAAGTCTAAGTAATGCAGTATTTTCATTTTTCTTAATTGTTTTGCTGAGATGATGAATAAGTCTATTTTTAATGTGCTTTGCATGTTCTTCAAGAATATCATCTTCTTTAATTATCTTTAGGCTTTCTTTCATACAATCTTGCAAGTTAGAGATATGAACATTGTTATGTCTTAATCCTGTTATTACATCTAATAACTCTAATAGAGACATATGACTATTTAAAATGTTATACTGATAGGAGTCTAGTGTGTTGACGTTTAACAACTCTGACCAAAGCTGGAAAAAGAACATTTCTCCTATAGACGATAACCCTTTCTTTTGCAAAACTGAATTGTTGCTCCACTTTTCCATTGAATCACCACTTTAAAATTATTGACTTCGACTTAAAAATAAGTTAAAATTAAATAAATTAACGAATGAAAGAGGTAGCATTTCTTAGTGTCTGATTTTTTCAGCCTAGGGAATCAACCTCTTATTTTTATATTTAATAGGTTGTTTAGCATATTATAAACAATTTTTAAAAGAAACTACATTGGTTATAACATTCACAATCCATCTAAGTTAACTTATTGCTACTTGCTAATATTTTTTTCTTTGATTTTTTGTAACAACTTAATAACTATTTCTTTCTGTTTATCCGTCCCATCCTTATCAATCCCAACTCCAAACTCCAATATGTCCCCTTCCTGTACCCCAGGAGGAAGATAATCATAAGGCCAATCCACCTCATACTCATCCTCCCCAACTAAAAGCACAGCATAGTAGCCTTCTTCAATTTTATCTACTACTGCTTTTACTTTCATTCCACATAAGCCTTTCCTTCAGCTTTTATATCTGCTAACCTTGCCGGTCCAATACCGGTTACCTTTGATAATTCATCTAAAGATATAAATGGTCTCAAATTAATAACTTCCTGTGCTCTCTCAGCACCAATGTGAATTATCTCCTGAAGATCTTCAAAACTAGCAGTATTAATATTAATCTTTCCACTCTGTACCGGTACTGTATATGATGGTTGGTCATAATGAGTAGGTGTTTCAGCAGTCGGGACTACATTTAATGAATAAGTACCTCCGTTACTTTTAACTACAATATCACCTTCAAGGTCAGTCCGTGCTACCTTAACATCAGTATTGGCTAATTTATTCAATGTTTCTTGATGGGGGTGTCCATATGTATTTCCTGTTCCTACCATGATAACAGCTATCTCTGGATTAGCGGCACTTAAAAATTCTTCAGATGTACTTGTTCTGCTACCATGGTGTCCTATTTTTAGAATTTGAGATGGTATATTAGTCGAGTAATCTAAAATCATATGTTCTGCTTCTGCTTCAGCATCACCAGTAAAGATAAAAGAAACTGTATCATAGGTCATTCTCAATACAATTGAGTTGTTATTTATATCACTCATGGTCTCACCTGGGTGAAGAATATCAATTTCTAATTCAGAATCAAGGTTGATTTGATTACCTCTATGAGCTATTTCATAAGGCATCTCTTTTTCATCGATTGTTGTTAAGAAGCTTTCATATATCTTGGTTGTATGAGGAAAACCACTATCATAAACCTTCTTAACTTCAAAGTTAGTAAACACATCTTGCATGCCACCTATGTGATCTTCATGTGGATGAGTGGCTACAAGCTTATCAATGGTTGTTATTCCAGCAGCCTTTAAATAACTAACTATTTTTTGTCCAGCAGTCCTGGGTCCTGCATCTATCAACATCGTAGAACCATTAGGTGAAAGAACTAAAATTGCATCGCCCTGGCCAACATCAATAAAATGAACCTGCAGTTCTTTATCTGATCCTGATTGTGGTGGTGATGCAGAAGTAATCTTAATAGTACTTGTTGCACCTTCCCAAACCACATCATCGCCTAGAGCTTCGCTGACAAAACGCAAAGGAACCAGAGTACGTCCATTTTTTACTTGAGCCGGTACCTCAAGGCCAATTTCAAGACTATTTCTTAGAGCAGATTTTTGACCAATAATAAGCTCAAGACTTATATTTCCCCTGTTAGCATCAATCCTTTGTTCGGAACCGTACCAATCAACCACAGCATCTAGTGCTTCAAATGTAGCTCTCAGAGGTACTAAAGTCCGTCCTTCAACAATTTCAGGCTGTACTTCTCCAAAATCAACTTTTTGCCCATCAACAAATACTGAAATATCATCAGCAACTGCCGGTGCTGCCATTAGCATTAGTGCCAATAAAAGCATTATAAACTTCCGCACATCAATTTCCCCTCTCAAAAACACTATATTTTCCCAATATAATTAGACACAAACCCTTAATATCCTTGAATTATTAGCAATTCGACAAAATATGTCATCCTTTTACAAGAAAATTGGTTTATAATTATAAAATGTATATAAAAGTGTGGATTGTACGAAGATTAGTAAAATAATTATGAGTAAATGAATGATTAATCCAAATGCGATTAAGGTCTGGAAAGACAGGAACTATCGAATTTAGTGGTACTTATATTAAATCAATACAGTACAGTTGAAAAAGGCAAAGCTATCGAAAGATAGTGACTGCAAAGCTATGGGTCTAAAGCTGTTATCCAGCTATGATCGCCAGGCCGCCAGCCATAATTTTGTTAAATATGTGAAAACATAGGGTTGGATATGTGCCAGCTCTATGTTTTTGTTATTAAGAGTAGTGATTCAGATTAGATTTGTAAAGTTAGTTATTAGAGGCTAGTTCTGATATAGCAGAATAGGGCAGGGAGCCCATTTAAATATAATTTAACTTAGAATAATTCTGAAAGGGTGATTAAAAAGTGGCTAAAATAGAGGTGCATCTTAGTGAAGAAGAAAAAAGGCTTTTATACTATACGTTTCGAGAAAATAATATGGAAACAAAGTCTCGAAAACAAGGGTTTCATTAAGTATTTTAAAAAGATACTATTCTTAAAGTAGTAATGCTTTAAAAATTATACTCAAATTAAAGATAGGGGAAAAATTGTATGTTATTTCTATCACGTTCAGTAAATATGCTTGTTTATTCAGCTTATCAACCCATTTATTCCTTGGATAATATGAAAATTATGGGGTATGAAGCTTTGATTAGATCTCATGCAGGTCTCTCACCAGGAGAACTATTTATTACAGCAGAAAAAGAAGGGAAAACAGTAGAATTCGATATTAAATGCATAAATAGCTCAATCTCAAATATAGCAAAAATTAGTGGTATACTCTTTATGAATATTAGGCCTTCGACATTAATACTATTATTCAAAAACCACACAAATTGGTTTAAGAGGAATATTCCAAAAGATAAGGTAGTTCTAGAGATAACGGAAGTAGAGGAGATTATAGACATGGAATGCTTCCTTAAAATTTTGAAGGAACTACGAAAATGGGGCTACAGGTATTCAATTGATGATATTGCTACTGGCTATAATAGGATTCATTTGGTAATCAATTCGACGCCAGATTTTATTAAATTAGATGGCCCAATAGTTAAAGACTGCGATCAGAGTACAAATAAACGTTCTGTAATTAAACACCTGGTAGCAATAGGTAAAGATATAGGAAGTACAGTAATTGCTGAAAACATTGAAAACAGCAGAGAACTTCAAACAGTTCAAGATTTAGAAGTGTCATATGCACAAGGATTTTATTTAGGCAAACCAACCATTGATCTAGATAGAATGGTTCAATATAGAAACAACAATTTGGCTTAAAACACTAGTATTTAAGTTTACCGATAAAAAAAGCTATTGATTTTATAGTCAGGCAGCATCTTTTTGTGTGTAAAAAAAAGTTCCAGTCAATAGCATCGATAGAACAGAATAGTAAACATCAGGAATAGAATGTAAAACTCTGTCAAATTTTGCATTGACTTTTAATGCCAACCTTGGTACTATTTAGATAAGTTGTCGAAGATTGTTGAAATGGAGAGGGGAAAATATATGTTGAAAGCTACAGGAATTGTGCGTAAGGTTGACGATCTTGGGAGAATTGTTATACCCATTGAACTCAGAAGAACTCTTGGGATTGATGAAAAAGATGGTTTAGAAATTTACGTAGATAGTGAAAAAATCGTTCTTAAAAAGTACGAACCAGCTTGCGTATTCTGTGGTAGTGCAGATAATATCAACAACTTTAAAGGCAAAATTGTTTGTAGTGAATGTGCCTCTGCCATGCTTACCCAGGCTTCTTAAATTAAACTATATATATTCTAATATCTAATACCTAATTTCTTAACCTGTCTCATTTATATTTAATGGAGTCTGTTTTGATATGCAAAAAGTTATTATTGTATCTCAAATAACGATAAAAGTTATAGCTTATCTCCAATTGTACCCATAAGTTAATTTAACAGTCAAAACACCTTAGAATAACAGGGTGTTTTAATTATGATTGATGTGACTTTCTCATATTTTATCCCTCCCGTAAAATATTTAATGTTAGGTAATAAACTAATTCAATAGCGAAATGGGTTCGTTTCAAAGTGGTATACTTTTAGCAATATCATTTACAAATGGTGTAAGTTGCTCTATAAAAATAAACCAATGCTCTGTTCCTTTATATATTTAACTAACCAACATAAATATCCAATTCAGGTAAGATTTTATGTATTACCCTAAACTTATGCTCTGCTGCAGCCCTCATGAATTTCACCCAATCAGAGTTATTAAATCCTTCTTTTCTTTTGAACACATACGAATTCAATACTTTGCTTCCAATTATATTCTTCAAGCCACGCTGCTTTTTAGCTTCAACTGCCTCATAAAACCATTCCCTGGGATCGTAATTAAGGGTCCTATCAATTTCATTAAAATCCTCAAAACCAAAATAATTATTATTAATTGTCTGGAGCCATTTCTTATGCCTATTACCTAAACTATCTCTATGCTTAAGTAGAGCAACTATTTGGTGTTCATACTCCTTTAAGCACTTTAGTTGTTTTTGAGATTTATAAATGGGATTTAGTTCTAAGAATTGCAGGAGGTAGGTACTCATAGATATATCTAACCGACAGGAATAAAACGCTCATTAAGATTATCTACATAGATAGTCTTTTTATCTCTCTCATAAGAGCATTCTAAAAATGGCTTATCAGGATATTTTAGTGCAGCACCATGCCCTATAGGAGGAACCCCAAAGCTAATACAAATGTAATCTCTAGTAGTTCTAATAAGTCTAGCTGATATTCTTTGATGTAGGGTAACAAGATTATGTTTATGGTAATAACCCATAAAGTCTTGATGAGAAAATGTATCTGCATGTACATGGAGACCTATTCCTAATCTATATAATGCTAGTGGTGTTTGAGCAGCGGATTGATCAATATCTTTTAGAAGTGCACTTAAAACCTTAGTATTTGGAGCGGTAATTAAGTTACTATTTGTATTCGCTCCCCCCTGTGTATCTGTTAATCTAAAAGTGCCTATGGATATTAATTCAAAAGTTCCTATTAAATAACCCTATGCATTAGTGTGTAAGGGGAGGACGAAGAGGTTGAGTCTACCATCCTTACTTCACTACCCACTCTCAATATTTTCTCCATTAACCCCAATTCTCAGCAACCAATATATAAAGAGTCTTTCCACTTGAAAGCTTCCTTTTATACTTGGTCTTGTAATTTGATTCAGTAGGAAAGTGGGGTGATGAGTAAGAAAAGCAAGTCTTTTTCCCATCCTTTAAGATAATAGAATCTTGAATGCTGGGTATCTGGTTGATAATGGAGAATTTAAGGTCTTGGGTGATTCCGGAAAATATATGTGAACCTGAAGATTGGATTGTGACTTGTTCTGGACGGGTTGTGGCCACCCGTCCAAAACAAGTATTTTTGAAGGGTATATAATAATTAAATCACAGCTAAGCCCTGGGCTCCTAGATTAGGTATTTCTTCAGAATCTATCACTTGTAATCTAATGAGTTGCCCACCGGAATTTATTTTAAATACAGAAATTGACCCCTGGTTTCCATTTAAAACGTAGAAATTGCGCTGATCTCTACTCACTCCGCTATCAATAGGTGCGCCCATGGGTGACCCCTCTGGTGTGCTTGGTATATTCTCTCCAAGCTCCAAAGTCCCATCGGTATTGATGCTATAAAGACTGATAGTGCCACTTCCAGTATTGGACGTATAGGCATAACGCCCATTTCGAGTTGCTACTACCCAACAAGTTGCCATCTGACCGCTTTCAACAGAACCGCTAATAACATTTAATGTTCCATCTAGAGAAACGGTATAAGAGGATAGGGCATTTGTACCAGCTTCCGAATTTAACAGTAACCCGGACGGAAGAAAATATGATCCAAATGGCCCGGCCCCATTGGACCTGTTAACGGTACGTCGTGATACTGTACCATCGGGTTTGACGTCAAACACGCTGAGACGGTTTGTGGTTAACTCAGATACAACAAGTTGACTGCCGTCAGGGGTGAATACAACGCTAGCTGGATGGGCGTTTGGGGTACTTAAAGAGCGTTCTGAATTGGGTATCATTTCGAGTTCCCCCCTGGGGCCTATACGAAAGCCAGTAATATTAGAATCAGAACCGTTAGTATCACTTCCGGCATTAGAAACATATAGTAGTCTTTCATGTACAGCTAAGCTGTTAGGCTGTAATCCGCCAGAAGGCACCTCATCTACTAGAGTTAGCTCGCCTGTGACATCTCTACGAAAGCTTGAGATACTATTGCTGCCCGCATTGACAGCAAAGAGAAAACGCTTATAGTCAGAAAGAACAATAGATCCCTGTGATGCCAGTGGGTCGACAGCGCCACCTGGTGTTTCAGGGGAAACCCTTCTTGTGCCAGTACCATGGCCACCTGTTTTGTATGCATCTATTAGCGATAATGTTCCATCAGGTCCCCGGCTAAAGGCGACTACCTCATTATTAATACGTGAATTTGTCATGACATAAACTGTCCCTAAAGTTGTGGACATTTAGCAAATCCTCCTTGGTAATTTTTAGTAACTATGCTATATTGTATGTAAATTATTAATAATGGTGAAAATGATATGTATGTACATAGGTAAAGTCTATTGCAATACTGAAGGGGAATAGACATGTTTAAAAAATTAACAAATCTATACAATAGCTACTTAAGATATAGACAGACTAAACGCCTAGAATTAATGAACCATTACATTGACTTATCCAGCAATCTTAAGATTGCCAATAAAGAACTAACATACTATCTAGAAGGTTATAATGAATATTTTACATTCTCGGCTAAAAACATTTGGATTAATAAATACCAGGAGGCTTATTTCTCTATTAAAAGGGGTAATAAATATCGAAAGATTTCATTGGATAAAGAAAGTATTAGTACAATTGATGACTTCAAACAAAACTTTAAAGATATAAATCAGGTAAGAGATGATTATAATAAACAGTTTATAGAGATTGAAAAAACAAATTATAGAGTTTTCTTCAATGATATTGAAGGAAAGTCATTAGATGAACAACAAGTAGAATGTGTTGTGAAAGATGAAGTAAATAACCTGGTTATTGCAGGGGCTGGCTCAGGAAAGACAACTACCATAGTGGGCAAAGTTAAATATCTATTATCGAGATACAAGTATGATCCCAAAACAATACTAGTTTTGTCTTTTACAAACGCTTCTGCAACCGAGATGGCAGAAAGAATTAGAAAAGAAACAAATGTAAAAATAGATGTTATGACTTTTCATAAGCTAGGAAAAGAAATTATTGCAGAAGTTGAGGGTAAGCAGCCTGATATTACTCGCATAGAACTTAATAATTTCATTAAAGAGAAATTCAATAGTTTTAGAAAAGTCTTTGATTATATGTATCTGGTTAACGAGTTTTTTCTATCATATCTGAAAGAATATAAAAGTAAATTTGAGTTTAAAAATGATGGTGAATACATTGAGTATTTATTAGATAACCAAATTAAAACATTGAAAAATGAAACAGTAAAAAGCTATGAGGAAATGGAGATAGCCAACTTTCTATTTACCTATAATATTAATTATGAATATGAGTCCTACTACGAAGTAAATACCGCTGATCAACGCTATAGCAGATATAAACCTGACTTTTACCTGCCGGATTATAATATTTATATTGAACATTATGGTATAGACAGAGAGGGTAATGTGCCTGACTTTTTTACAGGAGATGGGGAACTATCTGCAAAAGAGAAATACAATTCGGGAATTAATTGGAAAAGAGTTTTACATAAAACTCATAATACTGTTTTAATAGAGACTTATTCCTATGAAAAAATGGAAGGAAATCTAACTAAAAACCTCAGAAACAAACTATTGGAAAAAGGAGTAGAATTCAAGCCCAAAACTGTGCAAGAGATGTGGAGCATAATAGAGCAAGATAAATCTAGCAACATCTCCAACTTCATAAGCTTAATTAATACATTTATTAATCTGATCAGAGCAGGAGGCTACACTATTAGTGACCTAAAGACTAAAAATAATGGCATTAATTGGGGATATGAAAGAATGAGAAATGATGTTTTCCTTGATATAGTGGAACCTATTTATACTGAATATATAAATGAACTAGATATTAATAAGGAAATTGATTTTAGTGACATGATTAATAAAGCTATTTCCTACGTAGAAGATAAGAAAATACGTAAGAGATATAAATACATAGTAGTTGATGAATACCAAGACATCTCTAAACCTAGATATAGGTTAATCAAAGCACTAAGAGATTTCAATGATTCTAAACTATTTTGTGTAGGTGATGACTGGCAGAGTATTTATAGATTTGCTGGCAGCGATATTAGTTTGTTTACTAATTTCCATAAGTATTTTGGTTATACAGAAAGCTCTTATATTGAAACAACGTATAGGTTTAATAAAAATCTAATTGATGTAAGTAGCAAATTTATACTAAAAAACAAGAGTCAAATAAAGAAGAAATTAAAAAGCTTTAATAATAATGATGATAGGGCAATTGAGATATTATATGGAGATACGAAAAACGAATTAGTCGGTTTAATTAAAGCAAGGTTAAATGATTTACCTGAGAATGCTACTGTTTTGTTACTGGGGCGTTATAAGGAAGACATTAGGTGTATTATTGAAAACGATGACTTTGTATTACAGGCTAATAGGCAGCAAAAGCAAGTTAAATATAATATGAGGTCAGATCTGAAGATGGAATATCTGACTGTTCATAGCTCTAAAGGTCTCCAGGGGGACTATGTATTCATCCTGAACAATAGTAACAAGAAACTTGGTTTTCCCAGTAATATAGCTGATGATAAAGTATTAAATCTTATAGTAGAAGATATTGAGAGTTGTGAACATGCAGAGGAGCGAAGATTATTTTATGTGGCCTTAACAAGAGCAAAAAAGACGGTCTTCCTTACTGTTGAAAATAATAGCAAATCTAAATTTATTAAAGAATTAGAAAAGGATACCTTAGTATCAATTTCAACAGAAGATGTTTTTTATTGTCCGAGCTGCAAAAAAGGTCAATTAAATATTAAAAAAGGGCCTTATGGATTGTTTTATGGCTGCTCGAATTATCCATTATGTCAACATACCGAAAAATACATTAAGTATACAGATAGTAAATAAAACCTTTTAGAGGCTATTTTTGAATAATATATGTTGTTTAGAGCTATTTTAACTTGACACGTTATTAATAGTCTCTTGTAAACCTGCATCTGGGGAAACTAGAGCATCCCAAAAATTTACCTGCTCTGCCATTCCGTAATACTAGCTGATTACCACATCTAGGACAACTTTCTCCTTTTAAACCTGAAGCAGTATATGTAGCTCCAGTTTTCCTAGACTTTTTTTCTAATAATGGAACACCAACAATTAAAAGTAATGATCCAATGATAAAGACAGCTATACCTATTGAAAAACTCCCTGTTCTAAGCCATACAAAAATAGAAAATCCTACAATTGCAGCGTATAGACTGCATAGTCAGGTTGAAATATTTTATTTTTAAAGTTCCTATTCATGAATTTCACCCTCTTATTAATAAATTATCCGATTTAGATTTCTCATCATCATTTCCCTGCTATTTATTAGGGAAGAAGACTGTTGCATCAGCTATTTGTGTCCATCCCTCCCTGTGGTAAAAAATGAAAAGGAAGCCAAACCTCTACTGCATTATTAACATTAAAGTTCCTGGTAGAAAGTGTTTTATGTGCTGTCATTGTCTGCCTAAACACGCCGCCATTAATAAACTTTAAGGCATGTCCATGTGTGGCATCATCTACTTGTTGGGAAGCGTAAGCAACTACCCTAGCATATTCACTTTTCATTCCAGCAATTCTGCACAAAACATATATAACTGCATGATGAAAATCCTTCTGCATAGACACCTCCTGTATTACCTTTTGTGAGCCCTATTTTTGAACTTATTAGACAAATATTCTCAATATCCTTGTAAATATTAGCAATTCGACAGGATATGACATTATATCTCAAGGAAATGTAAGTTAATTATTGAACTTATTTACTAAGGATAGTTTATATAGCTTTTTATAAACATTGAATGATAAATAATTAAACTAATATCTATAATTAACAGTTGGGAGCACATGAAAAGAGTTCTTGTGAGTTAAGTTTAATTGAATGATAAATTGTCATATTCCTAATCAGAGAGGATTGAGGGTGTTATGAGTACGCTAAATGTTATCTTAAAGAACTGCTATGGCATAAAGGATTTCGAGCAAGATTTTGTATTTACTACAAGTACAGAAAACCCTAAAGCGAAAGCTTACGTTATATATGCTCCAAATGGAGTGATGAAGACTTCTTTCACTAAGACATTTGAAGATATTTCAAGAGGCGAACAACCTAAAGAGGAACGTTATCACCGACCAACAACATGTAAAATCAAATTAAATGAAAGCCCCATCTCGAAAGAAACTATTTATGTCTTGAAGTCAGAAATAGACATCAAGTCCGAAAACCCTGCTATAACAAATATACTTGTTAATCCTGAGCATAAAGCAAGATACGATGAACTTCTTATTGAGCTAGATAAGTTGAAAAATAAGCTTATAGGCACCCTTCAGAAGTTATCGAAAGTAAAAAAAAATGATATCGAACAAGTCATTCTTAAAGATTGGGATATAAGTGATTTTCCTACTTGTATTACTAAAACACTAGAGCATTCAGCTGAGGATGACTTAGAACCATATGAATATGCAACCATTTTTGATCCCAAAGCCATAGAGATACTGAATAGCCAAGAGTTTATATTAAAAGCAAATGAGTTTAATAATCGCTATCAGGAACTTTTTAATAGTGATGGATCAATTTATACAAAAGGTGTTTTTAATCCTACAAAAGCAGAAACATCATTTGAAACGTTAAAAAAACAAGGATATTTTATGGGTGGGCACCGTGTTCACCTCAGAGGTGATGAATTTTCAATTAGCCAAGATGAACTCGATCAGAGGCATAAACGAATTCTGGAAAGGCTCGATACAGACGAGACACTTAAAAAACTAAGAATTAACCTCGCAAAAAACGCAAAAACTCATGCTTTAGTTGATCTCATTGAGAGCTTAACTTATACACAAGTAGAGTTTCTCCTTGACAAGCTTAAGCCAGAAAATCAAGGCCAGTTTCGTCAGAATCTTTGGTCTTATTATATGCAAAAAAGCCCTGATGCTGAGGCATATTTAAGGTCATTTAATGTAAACAAAGATGAACTTCAAAGGATTGAGGCTGAAGCTTCGCAAATAGCTCCCCGATGGACACAAGCAGTAGATCTATTTAATGATCGCTTTGTAGATATGCCGTTTACCTTGTTTATTGCAAATCAGACAGAAGTTACACTTGGTAAAGAGAATGCTCAATTAAGATTTATTTTCCGAGATGGTAACGACTCTGTTGAATGGTCACGATCTGAACTAAAAACACTTAGTCAAGGAGAAAAACGAGCTTTATATCTTCTTAGCTTCATTTTTGAAGTCGAATCAAGGAAACTGAATAGTCAGGAAACACTATTTGTGGTTGATGATATTGCAGATTCGTTTGACTACAAGAATAAACATGCAATCACTCAATACTTAAGAGACTTGACCAATACCGAGTATTTTTATCAGATTATATTAACTCACAACTATGATTTCTTTCGAACACTTGCAACGACATATGTGCATCGTGACAGATGCCTAATGACCATAAAAAATAACACTTCTATCTGTCTTGCAAAAGCAGAGGGGGTAAAAAACTACTTTATCGGTAAGTGGAAAAATAACATAAACCGTTGTGATATTATTCTATGTGCCACTATTCCATTCTCTAGAAATCTGATTGAATATACTAAAGGTGAAAGCGACCCTGATTACATTAAACTTACTAGCCTTCTACATTGGAAGAAGGATACTGATGAAATCACCATTGGTGACTATTTATACATATACAACAGCCTTTTTGGAACAAATTATTCTACAAATAATCAAGGTATATTGAAAAATTTATTATTTCAGAAAGCTGATGAAATTTGCAGAAGTGATATGCATGATGGATTAAACCTTGAGAATAAAGTATTGCTATGTATGGCGATACGGATTAATTCCGAGATATTCATGACTGAAAAGCTTCGAATACTAAAAAACGATTCGGAATACTGGTGTAGTTCCAATAGTCAATTTGGATATCTTATTAAAGAGTTTACATCATTGTCTCCATCAGCACCTGCTATTCGCACGCTAGAAAAGGTTAGCATTACAGCAAGTTCAAACATCCATTTGAACTCGTTTATGTATGAACCAATCCTTGACTTAACTATTGAGCACCTCATTAAACTATATAATGAAGTGGTTAGCCTAAATACGAGATAATATAGAATCATATTGCCCTAGATTATAAAGAACTTTCTTAATAATAGTGAGAAAAGGGAAACTACTCAGTAGGCAAAATGCGCAGTTTTATGGAACAGCATAAAGAATGATTTGAAAGACTTTAGTGAGCAAGTATGAAATATCCTTCATATATGCAGGCTGTTATCAATTATGGAGCAGTACTAGAAGAGGTAGTGTTATGGTTTAATATTTAGACTTTATCAGGTTAACCTATAAAATAGGGAGGTATTATATGAAAGTAACAGCTAGTGGATGGAAAAACAGAGGTGGAACTGGTAGTCGATCATGTAATTGTGGGACATGGAAGCAGCACTGGATTAACTGTTTGGGTAAGTCTTGGCCAAATGAATGCTCCATTTCAGGATGCACAAACAAAGCAACTTTAGGTGCACATATTATTAATTCAGAGGTATCTGGAGAAAAAATTGTTCCGGCTTGTGATTCTTGTAATAAGTTGAGTGGTGAATTCACATTAAAAGGTGGAGTCACTCTTGTATCTGCAAATAAAAAAGAAACATGTCAATAACTAATAGTAAAAGAGTGCTTTAAATTTGGTTAACCGGATAAAGTTTTTATATTTTGTAACTCGATATATTGCCGCACCTTATATGACAGAGCATTAAACCCATGCTATCAAACTTGAGGAGTGATAGCATGAATGAAAATCTATTATTTTTGACACTATTATAAAAACTGGAATGACAAGATCTTATTTTCAGGAGATAAGTTATTATGGGAAAAGTTGAAATATAAAACTTTAAACAAGACTCTAGATTCATGGAATGGGATGACGAATGGAGAAAGAACAACTTATTCTTAGATACAATTATTAAATCAGATCTTACTAAAGAAATAGTTAATAAAAATTATAAATTAGTATTATGGTTTGAAAATCATAATTATACTGTCACGCGAAAATTAAAACTAGAAGGAAAATGCTTTTGTGAAATAAATTTTTTAATGGGTGATTATAATACTTTTACTGATATTTGAGTGGTAAAATTTCAAAATTCGAAATTGTTGATTATGATATTACAGAATATGTCATATCACCGAAACAACGACCTTTTGATGGACGTTCCCCAAATTAGATGATGAAAAGGATTCGTTGTTTAGTTGCTAATGTATATCTATATAATAATACTTTCACTTAGAATTATCCATATACTGGGATGGAAGTGCCGAACTTATGTTCCTCACAAAAAGTATATTGCAGTATGCGGTGAGGAAGCTGAACGTTATCTTCTTGGTCACTCGTGGAAGGGGAACTTACAAAACTACTACATTAAAAGGATAAAGATAATAGATTTGCGAGGTGTATAGCTATGAGTAAAGTAGGCAGAAATGACACTTGTCCCTGTGGAAGTGGAAAAAAGTATAAGCATTGTTGTATAAATAGGGAGCCTATTGAGATTGATGATAATGACCTATTTAATGTAAGTGTTTACGGCTTAGAAGTTTATACAAAAGCTGAATTGGCTAAGTATAGCAGGTTCTTTATTGAAACTACTGCGGGTGAGAAGTTTGAAATAAGGAAAGCTGGACAAGATTACATGGTTAAAGACATAGTTCCACCAGAATTCACTATGCCAGCTAAAGACTATAGAACAGTAGAACTTAATGATATTCAAATACAAAAACTCAAAAAGCATAATCCGCAGTACGATTTTTTGAACGTTGGAACACATAACTACTTTGATGGTATAGTTGAAGGCGGTCATTTTACTTGGGAAAGGGCTGATGGATTTACCAGTTCAAAGGGAGCAATAAGCAAACTATATATTAGGCAGACTATTGGCAACTATCTATTAAATGTTAATCTATTTCCTCAAAAAGGTGAGTTCAAATCAATTGATGAATTCCTACATACTGGACTATCAATTGATACTGAATTATATAAACTTGAGTTCATAAACAGAGGAGGAGAATTATTTTTTGAAGAAAGTAAGGTATTTGCTATTTTATCAATTGTTGATAAAGAATCCTTAAGCATTGATGAAGTATTTAGTACAGTCCCAAAAGAATATAATGTCAGTTTTGAAATTGCCATTGGAAAGCCAATTCTTATTTTAAAAGGACAAGACCAAGATATGAAAATTTCGATTATCAATG
This sequence comes from Desulfitibacter sp. BRH_c19, assembly GCA_001515945.1. Taxonomy (NCBI): domain Bacteria; kingdom Bacillati; phylum Bacillota; class Clostridia; order Neomoorellales; family Desulfitibacteraceae; genus Desulfitibacter; species Desulfitibacter sp. BRH_c19. The sequence goes on along the minus strand of LOER01000016.1, from coordinate 181,986 downwards.
AAAAGGTAGTTAATGTTAATAAAGTGTAGTAATAAAGAGATCGTTTATATAGTAACTATAGCTAATGTTTCTTATCTTAGTAATAGGAAGGAGATACATACATATAGGTGGTAGTTCTCCAGTCACTTATCATTTGTGTATGGAACTAGAAGCAAAAATAGAAACCCTGTAATGCTCTGTCAGAAAACTTCATTGAAGTTCCATAACTAGATAAGTCTTTTTATTCAACGTTATTCAGAGAAATACCATTACAGGTGTTTCCATATATTAAGCTCTAAAGTGGTAAACTTTTGAGTATAGCTACAGGAAATATAACTAACAGTCTTAAGGTAGTTTTACAGCTTTTGTTTATCCATTAAGTTGACAAGCAGAATAGATTTATAAATATGGAGGGACCAATGGAAATAGTACAATTTATAGGAATTATAACCTTAATAACTGGTGCCGTTGTATATGTTGCTAAGCAAATAATTAAACTGGTCATAGATAAAGATTTGGAAAAGTTTAAGAATGATTTGCATATAGCAACCTTAGACCATCAAATAATTTATTCAAGGCTTCATGATGATCGTGCTAAAGTAATTAAAGAGTTATACACTAAACTGGTTAGAATGGAAAGAATTATGAATGATTTAACTGGTCACGCCAATAAAGAAAAAGCAAATGAAGCTATAAATCAAATATTGGATGCAAAATATTTCTTTGAAGAAAATAGGGTTTACTTTCAAAAAGACCTATCAGAATTAATTGAAGAAATAGTAAAGACTACTCATAATAACTATTTCTATGCTAGTTGGAACTGTGAATATCAACCTCACGAAATTGATAGCAATGAGATAAGGGAACAGACCATTCAAAAAAGGTTAGAAGGTTGGGAAAGTGTTAAAGAAAAGGTGCCTAGACTAAAAGATACTCTAGAAAAGGAGTTTAGGATGTTGCTAGGAGTGCAGTAGAAAAGCATTGAAAGCATTTTTCAAAAGCCCACTAAATAATTATCTATTTGAACGAAGATTAAAAAATAGAAAACCCAAATTTAACGTAGCATACTGTTTTATAATTTATATTTAAATTAATGGAAATAAAAAAAGAATACATTCACTTTGAGTATTCTTTCGAATAAAAACGCACACTTTTAGTTTTTGACTTTATTCCAAAGAATAAACGGTTGCTTCGGTTATTCCAGAAACCTAAGTGTTAACTAAATTTCACTATATTATTATCAATACGATCAATAGTAAGATTAAGGCTTCTTTTGGTGCATTGAGATCACCACCTTTGGAATAAATACATATTTAGCTTTAATAGTAATTATTTTAGCATAATTTTATGAGATTAATAACTGATAAATCAAGGAACTAACTGATGTATACTTATAATTCTAGATTGTGAATGAGAGTCCTAGAATATTGTTATTTTATAAATAATTTTTAGGCGAAACCACTATTTCGGGGAGGATTTTTATGTCAAAAACAGTTTGCGGCATTAGTTTTGATGGTTCGTGTGCAATTGTAGTTACTCTAAATGGGACAAAAGGGGATCATTCAATAGCTAGATCTTTCACTAAAATTAACATTAAGGATCATAACAATCAAGCAGAAATTCATTCCTTTAAACAAGCTATTTTAAACCATTTTGATAATGAGAGTGTTTCAGTTGTAGGAATAAAAGGTCGTGCAACAAAAGGTCAATATAGTGGGGGACCTATTTCGTTTAAGCTGGAAGGGGTCATTCAAACAATTGATATACGTGTTGTTATTGTTCACCCAGCAACGATAAAGGCTGCTCTAAAAAAGTGTCCTGTCGACATTACTCCAAAAAATCTATTTAAATATCAACATGAGGCTTATAAAGTAGCCTATTATCTATTGGAGGACTAAAATGGATTTTCAAAATATTGATGCACCACCTGAAATTATTGATTGTGTGAGAGGACTAAGTGATATTACTATTGATGGATTTTCAGAAAAAGGAGGCAATGGTTACGTTTTTTTTGGGTTCCATAACCTACTTAAACGAAGGGTAGCCCTTAAGTTTTACTTTTATGAAGGTGACGCAAATTCAGAAGTTGAGCTATTAGCAAAAATTGACCATCCTAATATAATGAAAGTTTGGGATGCAAGAACCGTTGGGAATGGATGGGCATTTTTTATTACTTCAGAGGTTGGAATAGGGGATTTAGATGAACATATTGGCGGAAGAAATGTTGGTTTAATTGAAGCAATAAATATCACAAGAGGAATTCTTGACGGCCTAGGGGCTATGCACAATGAACCGAATAATATCCTCCATAGGGATTTAAAACCTGCAAATATACTCTTGGATGCAAAAGGTCTACCTCTTATTGCTGATTTTGGCTCAGTCAAAAGACTCCCAGACGGAGGTGAGTATGTTTCTGGGTCAAAACATGCTGCACTATATAGACCACCGGAGGCTTTTGAGAAAGATATATATACATATTCGTCAGATCTTTATCAAGTAGGGTTAGTTCTTTATCAATTACTGGGTGGACACCTACCATACGATCCTTTAGCTTGGTTTAATAAAGTAGAAATGAGAAGGTTTAAAAAGTTGGATGATGAATTTGAAAAGTGGCAATTTATCGAGGAAGTTCTATTTAAGTGTAGTAAAAAAGGACAACTAACCAAACTTAACACCTTACCTATTTACGTACCTCAACGAGTAAAGAAAATAATTCGGGTTGCTACTAATCCCGATATTACCAAGAGATATCAGATGACAAGTGAGTTCCTATTAGACTTGCATAAATTGGGTGAGATACCAAATTGGCAAATTGTTGATGGATACTTCTTTCTGCATAATTGGAAAGCAAGAGACTATAGAGTAGTACCTAGGAAGTCACAATATGTATGTGAACATAAAACTTGTGGTAAATCCCAATGGAGAAAAAACGGCAATATAGATATCGGCTCGGAGATAGATATAGTCTCACAATTAATTGAGAATTGTGGCATCGCCTAACAAGTACATGTAGCGGCTACGCTAACGCTCCGACCTAAATTACACACTGTCACGCTTATTGCTAAGGGGTAGGACAAGGAGAGTAATACCTGAGTTTTACTTGATAGTACGGATGAAGATACTAATATCATTACCAGAAAGTTGTAAAATAATATTTGACATGTTAAATATGGCTAAGTATAATAAAGGCATAAATAGAACATACGTTTTGTGTGTTCGAGCTCCAAGGAGGTCAAAATGGCTAAAAAAAGTTGTAAGAAGGCTACAAGTTCAAAGGTTGCTACAGCAGCTTCTAAAGCCCTTAAAGACGGTCGCACTAGTAAAACTACAAAAACTTTAGCTGGATCTGCATTAGCTCAGGCAAAATGCAAAAAGAAATAGATGCAACTTTACTAGTTCCCAGATCATAAAGATTTGGGATTTTTTTATTAATTTGCACAAGTAGAAGGAATTAACATACATCTTTCGAAATATAGTATTAATTGTTAAGATTTGTAATTCCTTGAAAGGTTTTGTAAACACTCATCTTGCATACATAAAATTATTACCTGAATTAGATTGATAGTTTTCAAGGCATCAATGCATAGGCCTATAAGTTACTCCTAAACAAGAGGTATTATTAATAGAATGGATGTATCTGCTAATCTAAAAGTGCCGGTGATATTAATTCAAAGTTCCGATTATGACACTAAAATAATCTTATGCATTGAACAATGTGCAAAGCGAATACGAAAGAGCTGGCTCTACCATCCTTATTTCACTACCCTCCCTGTACCCCAATTCTCAGCAACCAAAATGTAAAGAGTCTTGCCACTTGAGAGCTTCTTTTTATATTTAGTCTTGTAATTTGATTCAGTAGGGAAGCACCCCCAGTGGTATACTTTTACTATATCATTTACAACGAGATAGAAGAACCATAGAAAGAGAGATCTCCAGAGGCAAAATAAAGCTTCTAAATAGCAATTTAACCTATAGAGACGAGTACTGTGCAGATATAGCCCAAGCTAGGTATGATAAAAATGCACAGAATAAGGGTCCAACGTTAAAAATAGGCTATGATCATAAATTGGCTAAGCATATAGAAGATAAGATAATAAAGGAAAAGTATTCACCAGATGCAGTAATTGGAGAAATTAAAGTTAAAGAAATGGTATTTAAGAGTTGTATTTGCACCAAGACGTTATACAACTATATAGATAAGGGTGTCTTTGCCAACATCAGCAACAAAGACTTGCCAGTAAAGAAAAACAAGAAAAAAGGAATGTATAGGAAGACTAAAATAGCGCATAAAAACCTAAGGGGAACCAGCATTGAAGAAATACCCCAAGAAGTAGAGAAACGAGAAGAGTATGGGCATTGGGAGATGGACTGTGTCATAGGCAAAAGAGCTGGTAAGGGTGCTGTGTTCCTAGTATTAAGTGAAAGACTAACAAGGCAAGAAATAATAGTTAAAATACCAAATAAGACTCAACAAGCAGTATGTAATGCATTAGATATACTGGAGATAAATGAGGATAATTTTGAAGGAAATTCAAAACTATTACAGTAGATAATGGGACAGAGTTTTTAGATTTTAAAGCAATAGAAAGATCAGTAATAAATCCCGATAAAAGAGGATGAAGCTATACTATGCTTATCCATATAGTTCTTGGGAAAGAGGCACAAATGAGAATTCAAATAAATTAGTAAGAAGATTTATACCTAAAGGTATAGATATGAATACCATAAGCGAGGCAGCAATAAAGAGAATTGAGTACTGGATGACCAATTATCCTAGACGGATATTTAATTATAAATCAGCAAATGACATGGTAGCTTTAGTAGCTTATAGAAAACCTTGGGGACTCTGTCCCCAAACCCCTGCCCTCACCGGAGGCAGAAGGTCTGTTGGCACAGACCTTAAAAATAGGATATTTAACTAACGGATGTCAAGGATAAATAAACGAGCAAAAAACGCTCGCCCTTGACATCCAGGAAGATTACTTTATATTAGGGGTTCTTACAAAATATGGTGGGCATTTAAACTTCCAATTTATATAGTCAAAAAATTCACGGTAAGTTGTAAAACTCGGTAAGTTGTAAAATTCACAGCTATTCATTGTGATAACAGACTGATTATGCTATAATTTTCATGTGTTTTTATATCCATGCGGGCAATAATTGTGGATTAAGCAATTATTGTGTAAGAATAATGGTCGCAATGTCGATTGTAGGGGGAAAGTAATGGTAGGTAATAGTAATTTACATGTATCAAGAGCAGGTAAAACAGATGAATTTTATACCCAGCTTCCGACAATAGAAGATGAACTCCGTCATTACCGTGAATATTTCAAGGACAAAACTATTTTTTGCAACGCAGACGACCCGGCATATGGCGAAGATGGACAAGACCATTTCGGTGACGGGCTTGGCGGTTATACAAGTAATTTTTTTAGATACTTTCAATTAAACTTTGAACAGCTTGGTATCAAAAAACTAATCGCTACTCACTACGACCCGAACAAGCCAACATATAAATTAGAGTTAGTAGATCACAGTAACAACGACGAAAAAAATAACCGCCTTAATGTTGTGAAAACCCCATTGAAACAGAACGGTGACTTTCGTTCGCCGGAATGTTTGGAACTGCTTCAGGACTGTGATATTGTCGTAACTAATCCGCCGTTTTCGCTTATGAAAGAGTATTTACCGCTTATGGTTAATAGCGGGAAGCAATTTCTAATTCTTGGGAATATTAATCACGCCACGTTTAATGAAACATTTGTGTATTTTAAGGAAAACAAAGTATGGCTCGGGCACAATAGTGGTCACTTTTGGTTTAAGGTGCCAGACTATTACGAAGAAAAAAAGACAGATTTTAAGATTGATGAAACTGGGCAGAAGTGGAGACGTATGGGTAACTGCTGTTGGTTTACGAACATGGATATTCAGAAACGCCATCAGCCGCTTAATTTATTTAAGCGATATACCCCGGAAAAATACCCGACATACGATACATATGAAGCGATTGAATGTGGGCGTTATAATGAGATACCAATGGATACAGATAAAGTCATTGGGGTTCCGATTACTTTCTTGGCATACCATTGTAATGAGCAATTTGAAATTGTTGGTGAATTCAGACATGGTTGCGATAATAAATTTGATTTAGCTGTGCCGATTGTAAACGGAAAGGCCAAATATACGCGTATTGCCATACGGAATAGACGGCCAGAAAAGGCGGGTGAATAACCTGTGAATATTGATCGCAGACAAGTTACTATCAGAGAACTTATTGCAGGCTATGAAGAAAAAGGGCAAAACGGGATTGAAGGCGTTGTCGCTTATAGCGGCAAACTTGACGTACGCCCCGCTTATCAGCGCGAATATATCTATTCGGGCAAAGACCGTGATGAGGTTATCCGCTCGGTTATGAAAGGGTTCCCGGTCAATGTTATGTATTGGTCAAAGGTAGACGATGATCATTACGAACTAATGGACGGGCAGCAACGCACTATTTCAATTTGCAGGTATGCCGCAGAAAGCGAACGCACATTTGCCGTTGATTATAGATATTACTTCAATCTTGAAAACGATGAGCAAGAAGCCATATTGGATTATGTGCTTGATATTTATATATGCGACGGTACACCGTCAGAAGTGCTTTCATGGTTTAAGGTAATAAATATTGCGGGTGTGCGTCTCTCAGAGCAGGAATTACGCAATACCGCATATACCGGAACTTGGCTTTCCGACGCAAAAACTTACCTGTCAAAGCCGAATTGTACTGCAAAAGATATGGCGAAAGATTATATGAGTGGATCACCTATTCGGCAGGAATATCTTGAAACAGGTATCAAATGGATTGCCGCACGTGACGGGCTTGATACCATTGAGGAGTACATGGCACTCCACCAAAAAGATGAAAACGCAAATCAGTTATGGATTTATTTTAGGCGAGTCATTGACTGGGTCCAAACTATTTTCCCCGTAAAGCGTAGAGAGATGAAAGGCGTTGAATGGGGCTATCTGTATAACGATTATAAAGACGCTGAATTAGACCCAGACAAACTCGAAAGCCGCATATCTTCACTTATGCTGGATGATGATATTTCAAACAAAAAAGGCATTTACACCTATATTTTGACTGGTGAGGAGAAGCACCTCAGTATTCGTGCTTTTACCGAAAACCAAAAGCGTGAAGCCTATGAACGGCAAAAGGGGATTTGCTCAAAATGTGACAAGCATTTTGAGCTATCAGAAATGGAAGCAGACCATATAACGCCGTGGAGCCAGGGCGGCAGGACAACCGCCGAAAACTGTCAAATGCTCTGCCTCGACTGCAACCGCCGTAAATCAAACAAATAATATGAAAGGCCAGCGAGTTCTCGCCTTGCCCGTCATCACTTTTTACAGTACAGCGTTATATCGTTCATGTACCCATGCAAAGGGGAATACGAAGAGGCTGGCTCTAACATCTTTTTCACTACCCACTCTCAACATTTCCTCCATTAACCCCAGCTCTCAGCAACCAAAATATAAAGAGTCTTTCCACTTGAAAGCTTCCTTTTATACTTGGTCTTATAATTTGATTCAGTAGGAAAGTGAGGGGATGAGTAGGAAAAACAAGTCTTTTTCCCATCTTTTAATATAATAGAACCTTCAATAATACCCAAAGAAGTAACTCTACGGGCTGTAGCAGATAATGAAACATCAAAAAACACTTGAATTTGCTCTAGTAGTTTTAAAGTGTATCTATTGTAAATATTTGAAAGCTGATACATCTCAGTAGCCGGCATTAAAAGTCTGGCCGCAAACTCATTTGCTTGATTCTCTTGAAGGTTATCATGAATATCCCAATAATTCCAAGAATGTATAGATGCTTCTTTATGTTTAAAATAAAGATGGCCTATTTCATGAGCAACAGAAAACCTTTGTCTTCTGTGTAAATGCCTTTCGTTGATCATGATATAATATCCATTTTTCTCCTTTCGAGTATAGCCCCCAATGCAATTAGGCATTTGGGTCTTAATTACTTCAACAGGTTTATCCAACTTGAGTTTTTTAACTACTTCAAAAACGTCTACTGGAAATGTAGTAATATCCCTACCATTGGCAAAGACAAGGCTCTCAATCTCTGCGTATTTCATCATACTATTTGTCATTAGGTCACCTCTTATTAAATTTGAAACAACATAAAATATGTGGAATTTTGTCGAAATATCCAGAAAAACAGGAAACTACCTAATCTGTCGAAGATTGGTAGTTTCTTTTTAATCTTTTTTATTTTTATTTTTCTCAAACTGCTCAATTAATTTTGTATGTTGTTTAAATGCTTCTAAAAATTCCTTTTGAGCATCAGGTGGAAGGTTTTTAAGCTTTCTAAAATACATCAAACCTTCTGGAGGGATACAATCTAATAAATCATTTTGCGAGTCATTAAGGTAACCTGCAGCTGCTAAAAGTTGCTCTGCTGATACTTCATTATAGGCTTTAGAAGCCAGTTTGATTATAATAGCAGCACTAGGTGCAGTATCAATTAATTCTCTTAATAACCGAGAAATGTAACCTGGATCTACTCCAGCATCATTACCATATTTATTTATTGAACGCTCACCTTTTGCTAGAGTTAGTAGCTGAGCAAACTTACTTTTATTAAAATCCACATAATTACCTCCTATAACATTGCTATTATATTGTAACCATAATATTGCCCAAAGACAATACTAGTTCTATCAAAAAAATTGTTATGAGACAATAAAATAACTTGACCATTGTCTGCAGACATGATAAAATTGTTTTAAGTTATATGAGAGGTGAAAAAATGTTAATAAATACAATTGCACTTCAAAAACTGGCAGAACAACGTAATTGGAGTATACCTGATCTTGCAGGTAAGCTTGGAGTAGATTATTCTTATTTATTCAGAGTACTTAATAAAGAAAAAATTGGTGGAGTAAAAGTATTTAAAGGCCTCTACCTTTTATGCAAAGAAGAAAAACTTGATCTAGAAAACTATATTTTTTTCAATAAACCATTGTCTACGGACAATGGAAATCAAAATTCAGATGTTGTTTAATCCAAGCATCCCTTACCGAAGATGGTTGATAGAAAGTGTTGTTAAATAACATGTATGGATTATGAATTATGTGCTTGAGATGAGGATAGAACTTCAGTAATTATTTCTACTTATCGCTATTATACCATTTATTGGTATGATATATAACTTAGTTCTTTGACAATTTAGCTTCCTGGAGGCTGGAGGGAGATAAGTAACTCCAGGGAGAGTTTGAAATCGGGCTTACGCTGGTGTACTTGACCTGTTAGTCTATTTATTATTACTTAGGCACGCTACAGGAATGAGGTTTAGCTTCATGAATGTACGGTGTCTGATGGAGATAGGCTTCCAGGTTCGAGGAACCTGCATTTTCCAGGAGTGTATAGGCGTAGAGTGATTCTGTCTGCTGGTGGGAGAACCGTCGGTTAGATCCAAAGGCAGGGAAGGCATGTGCAGTAGTGAGCACAACCGATTTTGAACTTTTTTTTAACATTTTTATTTTATTATTTTAAGGATGGTAATATTTTTGTATAATTTAGTTATAGAATAACAAAGAGACAGTTTATATTACAAAGATATCCTTATATTATAAGGTATGCTTTTTATGATATCCATACTGAGGAGGACTGGTTGTGAAATCATTGGAGCGTTCGAGGCAACTAAATGATGAACTCTCTAGAATGATTAATGTTTTAATTACTGAATACAAACCCCTAAAGATTATTATCTTTGGTTCGTTTGTTATGGGAAATATTAATGAATGGAGCGACATAGATCTAGTGATAATTAAAGATACAGAAAAGTCGTTTTATGAGAGGTTAAAAGAGGTTATTGAAATTGCAGAACCAAATATAGCGGTAGATATCCTTGTCTATACTCCAAAGGAAGAAGAAGAATTAAAAGATGATTTGTTTTATAGAGAAGAAATTTTAAAGAAGGGGAGGGTTATATATGATGCTCTCCAATAAATGGTATGAGTTTGCCTATGATGACATAGATTCAGCAAAAATAATATTAAGAGAAGATAAAACAATAATGTTTGTTTCTTTTCACATCAAGCGGTAGAAAAAGCTTTTAAAGGTTTTTTAGTTGAGAATAATGTTAGTCCTCCTAGAACTCATAACCTTATTGAACTATGTAACCTATGCATCGAAATCAATTCTGATTTAAAACAGTTTATGTCAGCTGCTAGGATTTTAAATCAGTTTTATATACCTACACGATATCCAGTTGCCCCGATTGGATCTACATCAAAAGGCATGCCCAGTAAGGATATTGCTGAAGAGGCCTTGTCTATTGCAAACAATATTCTTGATTTTTTTCTTAATCGAGAAAGATTTGTTAATAAAAAAAGGAAAGTGAAAGAAGAGGAATTTGAAAGATAATACCGAAGTCGAAGCCGGAAGGCTTCTTTTTGTTTTCAATCCTTATTCAGAGGATTTTATTATTGCAGTGATTATGCTACTTTGATATACTCTAAATAAGATAGATACAAAGAGCGGTGAACTCCTACCATATAAGTGGAGGGCTAAAAGAGTGGTGAACTCCTACCGTATAAGTGGAGAGCTAAAAGAGCGGTGAACTCCTACCTATAAGTGGAGAGCTAAAAGAGTGAGAGGCAGCGATTATGCTGTCTCTCTTTATATTTGAGGTGAGACCATGAAAAAGCTAAGGATTTATAGAATCGAAGATGATTACATTGAGTTTTTAAGAAGGTATGACAATATTAATGTAAAATACAACAAAAACAGCAAGAGACCATATGTAGGAGTAGTATTAGTTGTAAATGGAATTAAATACTTTGCTCCTCTGGCTTCACCTAGACCTAAACATAATAAAATGAAAAATAGCTTGGATTTTATAAAAATTGACAAGGGTAAATATGGGGTTATTAATCTTAATAATATGCTTCCTATCGTTGAAAGTGCATTAATTGAATATAATATAATGAAGGAACAGGATATTGCCTATCGTAATTTATTATTAAATCAGCTTTCATTTATAAATAAGAATGCTGATATTATAATGAAGAAAGCCGCGCGTCTTTATGAAAAGGTTACAAGTGGTGAGACACATCTTAATAAACGTTGTGTGAAATTTAAGCTGTTAGAAGAAAAGTGTCTGGAATATACCCCTGGTATTTCTGTTGTTAGAAAAGAAGCTGCAGCAACACTAGAAGAAGATTATGAAAGGTAATATTAGTGACTTAATACAGATGCTGAAAGGCTTCTTTTTATTTCCTGAATTATGTAAATGGAGGGGATGATAATTCAATGGATGCAAAGGAACGCTTGCAGGAAATCATAGGGTGCCAAATTAGAACTCACTATGATACAGGTGGAATTGTTACAGGTATCTACGGCCCTCGTGGAGATTTCTACACATTGAATTATGAAGATCAAAGAGGGCATAGATGCATCATTAATACTATTCAAGTAAAAAACGAGGTAATAATCTGTGAAGGAAAACATCTTCATATTTTAGAACGTGCAAGACCGGTTCAAACGCAATTATTTGGTTTACCAGGGATAATTATCAATGAATAGCATCAGTTTCTTTTTTGATAGTGTTAAAGGTACCAGAAATTAGATATGGATTGACATAGGTGGTGATTAAGGAAGCTGGGATGTAATATACTTTTCCCATACAAGTTGGTAAATATGAAAGAAATTAAATTTGGGGGGGAGATCATGTAATGAACATTATTTATTGTAGAACAGCACAAAAACACCAGGCTGCAATCGATGTAAAGCAATATAAATGTAGAAAATTTTTAGAATCTAAACATATGACAGTAGACAAAATATATATTGATGATGGTTTTTCTGGATATATAATGGATAGACCAGGATTAAATCAAATAATCAATAATCTGGACACTATAAAAAGCATTACTGTAAGTTCAGTAGATAGAATTTATAGAAATTCAAATAAACTATTAGAGCTTTATAAACTGTTAAAAGATAAAAATATTAAACTTTATGATACCATACTAGGAATTGATGTAATCAATTCGTTAGAGCTGAATGCTGTTAAGGTTATTGATGAATTACTCAACTTTCAGGGCTCAAATTAGTTTACAAAAGGTTAGACTGATGAGATTTATAAAAGAAATCATGGATGTGGATGTTAAGCAAGATCTCTCTTAAGTATTGGGAGATTTTTTTGTCTTAAAATATTGTCTTAGGGGGTGGAGTATTGGAGAAAACCTATACCATTAAGGCCCAATGCATCTGTTGCGGTCGAAAGGCTACCATTGTTGGATATGAAAAATCAAAACCAAATTCAATATTGAGAGAATACATAATAAAAGGAGGTAGATGCCCTAAATGCAATTCCATTAGTTTTGAAATTACTAAGTAAGTTTTTAAGTATGATTAGCAAGAAATAGAGGAGGAGGTGTCATTATGCCACAAGAGTGTAGTTTAAAGGAGAGAATAAAAAAGGTGTTAGTAATGTTGGAAAATGGTGAGATTGATAGTTCTTCAGCTGCAGCAAGTTTAACTTATTATATAGAAGCAAAATATATAAAAATGAGTGGTTTGCAGCTCATAAAAAAAGAAGCTGCTCAGGAAAAATACCTGGCAACTTAATTATTAGATTATTTTAAGTATATATATCATTAATATATATGTCAAACTTTTATGATAGGTAAAGCCGAAGAGGCTTGTTTTATATTATGGGTGAAAGGAGGTCTATGTATAATGAAGCTAATTTTAAAGCCAACTAAAGATCCCGAAGCAGACAAAAAAATTTCTATAGTATTTTCGAAACTCCTAAAATTAGTTAGTGTGGAAAAACCTAAAAAAATTGCTTTGGATAAAAAGTATAATCAAGTACAATATAATAAGTAAATAATAAGAGGTATTCTAAATGAGAGCTTGTATATATGCTAGGGTTTCAACAGAAGAACAAGCCCTGAAAGGGCATTCACTTGGTGAACAAATAAAACATTCTAAATTAAAGGCTATAGAACTAGGTGCGGTGGGCGATATAGCTGAATTTGTTGATGATGGTTATAGCGGGGATGATTCCGAAAGACCCAATATGATAGAATTAACTTCCAGGGTGGAACAGGGTGAATTTGATCTGGTTGTTTGTTATGATCTGGACCGTTGGGCAAGGGACCTAGGAGACCAGATTATGTTTGCACGAAGCGTCGAAAAATATGCTAGATTGGAATTTGTTACTCATTCAAGAGGCGATAAAGAAAGTCCCGAGGATACTATGTTTTTCTATATGAAAGGTGCTTTTGCAGAATATGAAAAAGCTAAAATTCGTCAGAGAACCATAGCGGGTAGAAAAGCAAAGGCTCAAAAGGGGATGGTAAGTTGTACCGGAGGTTGGGCAGGGCATCCGGGTCCGTTCGGTTACGATTATGACGCTGAAAGATCACAATTTGTAATTAATGAAAAGGAAGCAGGTATTGTTAAGAAAATATATACTATGTGTGATAATGAAGGAATGGGAATTTCTAAGATTACTATTGCTTTAAATGAAGAGAGAATACCCAGTCCAAAAGGCTGCAGATGGCATACCAGCACAGTTGGCAGGATTCTACATAACGAAGCGTATGCAGGAACTTTTAATAATTTCAAACGAAAGACTTGCTCAAAGTCAGGAAAAACCTTATCAGTAGAAATAAGACCTCAAGAACAATGGATACCCGTCAAAATACCATCGATAATATCCAAAGTACAATGGGAAGGGGTACAAAGAAAAATATCTCAAAACGCCGCTATATCTAGGAGACGGAAACATCAATACCTCTTGGTAGGGCATATTTATTGTGGTGAATGTGGAAGGCGTGTATACACAACCCCTAAGACCACAAATACAGGAGCCCATTTATACTACAGGTGTGCTGGGAGAAAAAGAGAGGTTACCTTAACGCCATGTGAAGTGCCAATGTTCCCAGCAAACAGTATAGGAGGGATGAGAGGCTTAGATGACATGGTTTGGAATTTCCTTGATTCCGCTCTTAAAAATCCAGACCTTATAACACGTGAAGTAAACAAAGCTAAAGATAATAGTGAAGCCGAAATTATAGAAGAACTTTTGAGGAAGCTAGATAAAAAACAAAAGCAAATTGACGATTTGGAAAAACAGGTGGATGAAGCATGGGAAATGAGACTTGAAGGTTATGTTGAGCCCGATGAACTTAAAAAAAGGATACAGAAAATAGAGCAAAAGAAGAAATCCGTGATACAGGAAATATCTAATACAAAAAACAAGCTATTATATATAGAAGAAAAACAAAATTTTTCCCAAAACATTGAAAATTACTGTAAACTAATAGCAGACAAATTAGACAGCTTGTCTTTTGATGAAAAGAAAGAAATTATTAAACTTCTAGATGTTAAGATACATATATATGCCAATAAAACAGTAGAAATAGAATGGCCTTTTAGTAATGAGTTAATAAAGGTTGGCGAACTTTCCCACGAGGGATATTGTTGGGCTTCCAGATACATCAATTCGAGAGTCCAAAGAAAGGGTACGTGCTGCAATAAAAAATTCTGGATTTCAGTTTCCTCCCAAAAGAGTTACAATTAACCTTGCACCAGCAGATATTAAAAAAGAAGGTCCTATCTATGATTTAGCTATTGCCATAGGCGTGCTCGCTGCTACAGAACAGGTAAGCATGAAAAAGCTAGAGAATTTCTATATGCTTGGACAACTATCATTATCAGGTGAATTAAGAAGAGTCCCAGGTGTATTGGTAATGGCTAGTGGAATTGCTAATGAACATATAGATAAAATATTAGTTCCTGAAGGCAACGTACAAGAAGCTGCTTTAGTGTCGGACATAAAGGCTTATGGGTTAAATACTTTAAAAGAAGTAGTGGAATTTTTAAACGGTGACATAAAAATAAATGCTGCAAGGTTCTATAGACCCCCAAATAAGACTGAGAATATAGAAACAGACCTTGCTGATATTGTTGGACAGTTAAATGCTAAAAGAGCTTTGGAAATAGCTGCTGCAGGTGGACACAATGTACTTTTTATTGGACCACCTGGTTCTGGAAAAACAATGCTTGCTAGATCTATGGTTAGCATTCTTTCAAAGATGTCACTAAAGGAATCGCTAGATGTTACAAAAATTTATAGTGTTAGTGGCCTTCTACCAAGAGACAACCCTTTAATTACAGAAAGACCTTTTCGTGCTCCACACCACAACATTAGTCAGGCTAGCTTAATAGGAGGAGGTTCTATTCCTAAACCTGGTGAAATAAGTCATGCGATGCATGGTGTTCTTTTTCTAGATGAGTTAACTGAGTATCCCAAAAGGGTTTTGGAAGCTTTGCGGCAACCTTTAGAGGACAGAGAAGTATTAATAAGTAGAGTATCTGCAGCAATTAAATTTCCTGCCAGCTTTACACTTATAGTAGCATTAAATCCTTGTCCATGTGGATATCTAGGTGATGATACAAAAGAATGTATATGTACACCAATTCAAGTAAAAAAATATTTAGCTAAAATATCAGGACCTTTACTAGACAGATTTGATTTGCAAGTTCAAGTTCCAAGGGTGAAAAAAAATGAATTAGACTTACATAAGTCAGGAAGAGGGGAATCTAGCGAGAAGGTTAAACAAAGGGTGGAAAAAGCTAAGCTAGTACAAAACAAAAGATTTAACAGAAGTAGTATAGTATCTAACTCGGAAATGAATATAAAACAAACAAAGAAATTCTGTCAGCTAGATAAAGACGCATTACAATTGTATGACATTATTTATGAAAAATATTCATTCTCAATGCGTTCATATAACAAAGTTCTTAAGCTTGCAAGAACAATAGCTGATCTAGATGCATCAGAAGAGATAAAGCAGAATCACTTGGCAGAGGCTATTCAATATAGAGATTATGATAGAATGATAAAAGACTACCACATTTTTTAGAATAATTCGTTTGGAGGCAGTTTAATGACTAATATAAATATATCACAAGAATTACTAGTAAATGTTATAGCAAAAGATATGAATTTAGGAGAGAAAAGTGTAAAAAATGTAATAGACCTATTATCACAAGGAAATACAATACCTTTCATTGCACGTTATCGTAAAGAGTTAACTGGAAGTCTTGATGAGGTTATAATTCGTAATATATGGGAGAATTGGGAATATGGGAATGCTTTACACTCTAGAAAAGAAGAGGTAACTAGACTAATCAATGAGCAGGGTAAACTCACAGATGAGTTGTTTAAGAAAATTGAAAGTGCCAAAATATTGCAGGAAGTGGAAGATTTATATAGGCCGTATAAACAGAAACGTCGTACAAAGGCGTCAATAGCCAAGGAAAAAGGACTAGAGCCCTTAGCTTTATGGATACTTTCATTACCAATAGAGGGTAATATCTTATTAGAGGCTGAAAAATACCTATCCATAGAACATGAAATACATACTGCTGAGGATGCTATTCAAGGAGCAAAAGATATTATCGCTGAAATAGTATCTGATGATCCTAGCATTCGAAAAGCGCTAAGAGAAAAAACTTACAAGGAAAGTATCTTGCAAAGCTGTGTTAAGAATAAGGAAATGGATCAAAAGAAAATATATGAGAATTATTATGAATACAATGAAGTTGCTTGTAAGATGCCTTCTCATAGGATACTTGCTATTAACAGGGGAGAAAAAGAAGATGTATTAAGAGTTAAGCTATTGTGCCCATTAGAAAAAAACATAGCTTATATAAAAACCCAAATTATTAAAAATAGTTCGTCTCCGGTAACAAGCTACATAGAAGATGCATTGGAAGATGGCTATAAGAGGTTAATAGAACCAGCCATAGAAAGGGAAATACGCAATAATTTAACTGAAAAGGCTGAGGAACAGGCTATATACATCTTTTCCCAAAATCTTCGCAATCTATTACTCCAACCACCTTTAAAAAATAAGATTATTTTAGGTATTGACCCAGCTTATAGGACGGGTTGTAAAATAGCAGTTGTGGATGAAACCGGAAAGTTGCTTGATATCGCAGTTATTTATCCAACTCCCCCCAAGAGTGAAATAGAAAAATCCAAAGAGATAATAAAGTCCTTAGTAATTACCCACTCTGTAGATGTAATTGCCATTGGAAACGGAACGGCGTCTAGGGAGACTGAGCAGTTCATTATTGAAACGATAAAGGAGATGAATAATTCTCTAGCATATATAATTGTAAATGAAGCAGGTGCTAGTGTATACTCCGCTTCTGATCAGGGAAGAGAAGAGTTCCCTGAATTTCAGGTAGAAGAAAGAAGTGCTGTATCTATTGCCAGAAGGATACAGGATCCACTAGCAGAGTTAGTAAAGATTGACCCAAAGTCAGTAGGAGTAGGACAGTATCAGCATGATGTAGCACAACAAAGACTTAATTCCACTTTAAAATTTGTTGTTGAGACAGTTGTGAACCAGGTTGGTGTAAATGTTAATACTGCATCTGTCTCCTTATTACAGTATGTTGCAGGTCTTAATAAAACTGTTGCCTTGAATATTGTTAAGAAGCGTAATGAAGATGGAAAATTTAGAGATAGAATTCACTTGAAAAAAGTACAAAAGTTAGGTAAAAAGACTTATGAGCAATGTGTAGGATTTTTAAGAATTATGGATGGTGATAATGATTTGGATAGAACGGGTATCCATCCAGAAACATATAAAGAAACAAAGCTTCTTTTACAAAAAGTTGGTATATCTCAAGATAGTATTGGTTCTATAGAACTTAAGGACGCATTAAAGAAAATAGATATAGAGGAGTTAAGCGTAAATTTAGAATTGGGAAAACCTACATTAATGGATATTGTTGAAAATTTGATAAGTCCAGAAAGAGATCCTAGGGATGATGTTCCAAAACCTATTTTGCGGACAGACGTGCTACAAATGCAAGATCTTAGAAAAGGTATGGAATTACGAGGAACAGTTAGAAATGTAGTTGATTTTGGGGCATTTGTTGATATAGGTGTAAAGCAGGATGGGCTAATACATATCTCCAAGTTACAGAGAAATTATGTAAAACACCCTATGGATGTTGTATCTATTGGAGATGTTGTCACAGTCTGGGTGGATAATGTTGACATGAATAAAGGAAGGATCTCATTGACTATGTTACAAGATTCAATAGAAACTAACTAATCAAGCAGATTAAGTCAATGGAGCTTACCTTATATGACAAAATTAGAACTCACCTTATATGACAAAATTTTCCTTGACAATTAATATAAGTTATAATAGTATTCGCTATGAAGATAATACTATTAGTTTAAGGACAACCCAGACAGAGACGGTTGCAAGATTAATACTGTATTGTTTGGTGTTGTTTTTAATATTTTTAAAGAGGTTTAATATGGAGAAAAAAAGTTACTATTTAGCAATATCAAAAATTAAGGGTATTGGTCCTACTAGGTTTGAGTTGTTACTCTCATATTTTGGTGATGCGAAAAAAGCTTGGGAGGCAGATGCTAGTGAATGGAGCATGGCTTTAGGGGGATATAATAATATTTCTGAAGAATTTGTAAAAGTTCGAGGAGAAATGGATATTCTAAAATATCATGAATTTGTTTTATCAAAAGGGATAAATTATATTACAATAGAGGACTTTGATTATCCATCACTCTTAAAACAAATACATGATCCTCCACCCGTCCTTTTTTACAGAGGGGAGCTAAAAAAACACAAATTGAACATTGCTATAGTTGGTTCGAGAAAATGTAGCCATTATGGGAAAGAGGTTGCAAAGTATCTTTCTATAAAACTTGCAGAAAAGGGAATCAACGTCGTTAGTGGAATGGCCAGGGGAATTGATTCACATGCTCACTTAGGAGCTTTATCAGCGGGTGGGTATACAACTGCTGTTCTAGGGTCTGGATTAGATGTTATTTATCCACCTGAAAATGTGGGGATGTATAATAGAATAGTTCAAACGGGCTTGGTTATAAGTGAATATCATCCTGGGGTAAGTCCTGAAGCTGGTAATTTTCCAGCAAGAAATAGAATCATTAGCGGTCTTTCACAAGGCGTAATTGTCATAGAGGCAGCAGCTAAAAGTGGTTCTTTGATAACTGTTGATTTTGCACTTGAACAAGGAAGAGATGTTTTTGCAGTTCCAGGAAATATAACGAGTAAAAATAGCAAAGGAACTAACAATCTAATAAAACAGGGCGCAAAAATAATTACTGATGTTGATTCTATTCTAGAAGAATATATTGAAAATTGGAATATAGAAAAAAGTCCTTCATTAAAACGTGTAAATAATAACTTATGCTTAACACAGCAAGAAGAGTTGGTATTAAATTCTCTTGATAATGAACCTACTGAAATAGATGTTTTATGTGAAAAAACTGGATTAAAAGCAGATGAATTAAATAGTTTATTAACTTTATTAGAGTTAAAGGGTTTAATTAGTCATATTTTTGGTAAAAGAATAGTAAAGAGTTCCTTTCAATAACAAAAAATTTGCATTATAGAATGAGCGGGGTGAAAAAATGGCTGAAATATTAGTAATAGTGGAGTCTCCTGCTAAAGCTAAAACCCTTAGTAGATTCCTAGGACGAAAGTATATAGTTAAATCATCAATGGGACATATTAGAGATTTACCTAAAAGCCAACTAGGTGTTGAGCCTGAAAATAATTATGAACCTAAATACATAACTATACGAGGTAAAGGAAGTATTCTCAAGGACCTAAAAGAAAGTGCAAAAAAATCCAAAAAGGTGTTACTGGCTGCGGATCCGGATCGGGAAGGAGAGGCTATTGCTTGGCATTTACAGCAGGCATTAAATATTAATGCTGATGAACCTTGCAGGATAGAGTTCAATGAAATAACCAAGGGAGCAATAGCGGATGCTGTTAAAAAGCCCAGGCCAATAGATATGAATGTAGTAGATGCACAGCAAGCTAGGAGAATTTTAGATAGACTTGTAGGTTATAAATTAAGTCCACTACTATGGAAAAAAATTAGAAAAGGTCTGAGTGCTGGGCGTGTTCAGTCAATAGCAGTAAAAATTATATGTGATAGAGAAGATGAAATAGATGGATTTATACCTGAAGAATACTGGACTATTACAGGGAAATTTGGGTTAAACAAAAAAGATAAGAATTTTGAAGCTAAGCTATATAAAGTGGATGGAATAAAAGCAGATATAAAGACAGAGGATGAAGCAACCACTATAGTGGATTTAGTTAAGGATAAGGAAGTCCATGTTTCAAAGGTAACGAAAAAGGAAAGACGTAGGAATCCTGCACCTCCATTTGTTACCAGCAGCCTTCAGCAGGAAGCATTTAGGAAACTTAACTTCACAGCAAAGAAAACCATGAGAATTGCTCAGCAACTATACGAAGGGATTGACCTGGGTAAAAAACAGGGTTTGATGGGTTTAATTACTTACATAAGAACTGACTCAACACGAATCTCGGAAGTTGCTCAGGCTGAAGCCAAAGATTACATTTTAGATAATTATGGCAAGGAATATTACCCACAAAAAACACGTGAGTATTCAGTTAAAAAACAATCACAAGACGCCCACGAGGCCATAAGACCTGCATCGATTTACAAGGTGCCAGATGAAATTAAGCCTAGTTTATCCAAGGATCAATTTAGATTATACAAATTGATTTGGGAAAGGCTTGTTGCAAGTCAAATGGCATCAGCTGTTTTTGATACAGTAACTTTAGATATAATTACAGGTAAGTATATGTTTAGAGCCAATGGTTCAGCAATAAAATTTCATGGATTTATGAAACTCTATATTGAAGGTAATGATAATGCTGAACAAGAGCAGGAATCCGGGATTTTGCCAGAGCTAAATGAAGGTGATAGGTTGTTAGCATTAGAAATATTCTCTAAGCAACACTTCACTCAACCACCTCCTAAGTTTACAGAGGCTTCTCTAGTAAAAACATTGGAGGAATTGGGTATAGGTAGACCGAGTACATATGCCCCCATTATTGAAACTATTCTTGCAAGGGGTTATGTACAGAGAATTCAAAAAAACATTCAGCCAACTGAATTAGGATATTTAGTTACAGAATTGCTAGATGAATACTTTTCTTCTATTATTAATGTGGAATTTACTGCTAAAATGGAAGAAGAATTAGATAAAATAGAAGCGGGAAGTACCACCTGGAAAGAAGTTATCGGTGAATTTTTTAGTCCATTCGAAAAATTACTTGAAAGGGCAGAAAATGAGATAGGTAAAATTGAGATAGAAGACGAAGTTTCTGATGAAGTTTGCGAGAAATGTGGCAGAAACATGGTAATAAAAATGGGCAAATATGGTAAATTTCTTGCTTGCCCTGGGTTTCCTGAGTGTAGAAATACCAAACCAATTGTAGAGAGTATAGGAGTAAAGTGTCCTCAGTGCCAAGATGGGGATATAATAATTCGTAAAAGCAAAAAAGGAAGAATATTTTATGGTTGTACTGGGTATCCTGAATGCGACTTTGTTTCTTGGGATAAGCCAACAGGAGTAGCTTGTTCAAAGTGCAAAGGGATATTAGTAGAGAAAAATACCAAGAGAGAGAAAAAAATTGTTTGCACTTCAAAGGAATGCGATTTTGAGGATATTATAGAGACAGAGGAAATGAAGGGTGATAAAAGCTGATGTTCACTAATACTGTAATGATTGTTGGTGGAGGATTAGCAGGGTCAGAAGCTGCATGGCAGTTAGCAGAGCGCGGAGTAAAGGTGATATTAAAAGAAATGAGACCAAAAATAATGACTCCAGCTCATAAAACAGATTTATTAGCTGAATTAGTATGCAGTAATTCGTTAAGAGCTGATTCTCTTGATAATGCCGTCGGAGTTTTAAAAGAAGAAATGCGCTTGTTAAATTCTATTATAATTAAATGTGCAGATAAAACTCGTGTTCCAGCAGGTGGGGCATTAGCTGTAGATAGAAGTAAATTTGCGAGTTTGGTCACAGAGACCATTTATAGTCATCAGAATATTGAGGTTTATACAGAAGAAGTTAAAGAAATACCTAAGCATAGACCGTTGATTATTGCTTCAGGTCCATTGACAAGTGATAGCTTAGCTAACTCTATTATAGAAAACACAGGTGCAAAATATTTGCATTTTTTTGATGCTGCTGCTCCGATTGTTACAAAAGAAAGTATTGATATGGAAAAAGTGTACTGGGCATCAAGATATGAAAAAGGAGAACCAGCATACCTTAATTGTCCAATGACAGAAGATGAATATAGATCCTTTTATGATTTTTTAATAACAGCAGATGTTAATAAACCAAAAGAATTTGAGAAAGAAGTGTATTTTGAAGGATGCATGCCAATAGAAGTAATGGGGAAACGAGGTTACAAAACTTTACTCTTTGGGCCCTTAAAACCAGTTGGTCTCAATAATCCTAACAATAATACTCAACCCTACGCAGTTGTTCAACTTCGCATAGATAATCTAGAAGGATCCTTATTTAATCTTGTGGGTTTTCAAACTAGTTTAAAGTGGAAAGATCAGGAGAAGCTAGTAAGGATGATACCAGGTCTAGAAAAAGCAGAGATAGTGCGTTATGGTGTTATTCATAAGAATACTTTTTTAAATAGTCCCGAGTTATTAAAACCATCTTACCAATTAATTTCCCAAAGAGATATATTTTTTGCAGGTCAAATTACCGGTGTAGAAGGGTATGTTGAAAGTACAGCTAGTGGTTTAGTTGCAGGTATTAATTGTTATAATTTAATTAATGGGAAAGAACCTGTTATTTTCCCAAGTACAACTGCAATAGGTGCACTAAGTAATTATATTACTAGGTCTAATTCTGGGAAATTTCAACCTATGAATATTAACTTTGGATTATTCAGCCCATTAGGTAAGACTATTAAGGATAAGAAACTAAAAAAGACGATATTGGCCAGCAGAGCAATGAAAGATCTAGCTAAAATTATAGAAGAACTATAACTTTATATTTTGAATATTACAAAAATATATTTTTTTTTGTCTTGTCATAACACACAATCATATGTTAACATTAGAATTAGGATTCTTGTTGCTTAAGATTAACCCAACAACTCGAATATAGAATTTACAATTAGTACTGTAGGTGGTTTTCATGAATGTAGATGGATATCTTGTTGTGTTTAATAACCATCTATTTATAGAAAAAAATTTATCAGAAAAAACAGTTGAGGCCTATAGTCATGATGTAAAAGATTTCTTAATCTATTGTAATAGTGTTAATATTACTTTAGAGGATATTAACCTCTTGATTGTTAGAAAGTATCTGGCATTTTTATATTCTAAGAGACTAAGTAGAAACTCTATTTCTAGGAAGATGTCTGCACTACGTTGCTTTTTTACCCATCTTGTAAATAAGGGTATTCTTGAACGTTCTCCAGTATTAAGGTTATCTCTTCCCAAAACAGAAAAAAAACTTCCGAGTTTTCTATATGGGGAAGAAGTTGTAGCTGTATTGGAATCGCCAGATATGCAGAAGAACTGTGGAGTAAGAGATAGAGCAATTATGGAGGTTTTGTATTCCTCAGGCATAAGAGTTAGTGAATTAGTAGCTCTAAGTTTTGATGATATATATTGGTCACAGAAATTTATAAAGGTATTAGGTAAGAGAAATAAAGAAAGAATTGCGTTGCTATCTGATATGGCTGTTTATTATTTAAAGCTTTATATAAATAATAGTAGAGTAAAACTACTTAACTCAGCACATGAAACTAAGGCTCTCTTTTTAAACAACAGGGGAGATAGGCTAACTGATCGAAGCATTAGGAACATTGTGAAAAAATACATTAAAATAGCTGCAATAAACAAAGATGCTAGTCCCCATACCTTCAGACACAGTTTTGCAACACATATGCTAGATAATGGAGCCGATTTACGTTCAGTTCAAGAACTACTTGGTCATGTGGAATTATCAACTACACAGATTTATACACATTTTACTAAAAGTCGGGTTAAGCAGGTTTATGATAAGGCTCACCCTCGAGCATAGGTTGGGTATTCCTATTCAAGAGGCAAGATACAAGAGGCAATGAAAGGTGTGACTGCGATGTTTCATGCGACAACTATAGTAGCCGTAAAAGTGGGAAACAAACTGGCAGTTGGTGGTGATGGGCAAGTTACCTTTGGAGATAAAACTGTCATGAAGCATAAAGCAAAAAAGGTTAGGAGATTGTTTAATGGCAAAGTATTAGCAGGATTCGCTGGATCTGTTGCAGATGCATTTACTTTGTTTGATAAATTTGAAAAAAAGTTAGAGCAATACCATGGGAATATTCAAAGAGCTGCAGTAGAATTAGCAAAAGAGTGGCGTTCAGATAGAATATTGCAAAAACTGGAAGCATTGCTTGTGGTAGGAAATTATGAACAACTTATTATAATTTCGGGAAATGGCGAAATAATTGAACCAGATGATAATATAGCAGCCATAGGTTCTGGAGGACCCTACGCTTTAGCAGCGGCTAAAGCTTTAGCAAATCACACAAATTTATCCCCTGAGGAGATAGTTAATGAATCATTGAAGATTGCTTCATCAATTTGTGTTTTCACAAATAACAATATAACAATTGAAGTCATGTAGATAAGGAGGTATAGGATTGAATTATTTAACTCCTAGAGAAATAGTTATTCATTTAGATAAATATATAGTTGGTCAAAAGGATGCAAAAAAAGCTGTAGCAATTGCATTAAGAAATAGATATAGACGTAAACAGGTAGAGCAAGAGCTCCAAGAGGAGATTTTCCCGAAGAATATAATAATGATTGGACCAACGGGTGTTGGAAAAACTGAAATAGCTCGGAGACTTGCTAAATTGGTTAATGCACCCTTCATAAAAATTGAAGCTACAAAGTTTACCGAAGTAGGCTATGTTGGAAGAGACGTAGAATCCATAGTTAGAGATTTAGTAGAAACCTCTATTAGAATGATTAAAACCTCAAAAAGGGATACAGTAGAACAACAAGCAGGAAAAGCAGTTGAGGATAGAATTCTAGACATCCTAATGCCTTTACCGAAAAAAACTAAAAATAATAAAAACCCGCTAGAATTGTTGTTTGGAACTGATTCTTCTTCTTCCGATGCAGAGGTTTTAGAACAGGATCTAAAGACAAAAACTGATAGAATAAAAGAACAGAGAGAAATAATCAGAAATAAGCTTAAACGCCTGGAATTAGAAGATGAATTGGTTGAAATTGAAGTTCAAGATAATGCATCACCTACTTTAGAAATATTTTCTGGTTCTGGCATGGAAGAAATGGGAATTAATTTTCAAGACATGTTAGGAGGTATTTTACCCAAAAAAAATAAGAAGAAGAGACTGCCAATTAAAGAAGCAAAAAAAATATTGCTTCAACAAGAAGCAGATAAACTAATTGATATGGATGAAGTTATAGGTGCTGCTATTAATATTGCAGAACAAGAAGGCATAGTTTTCTTAGATGAAATTGATAAAATTGCAGTACAGGAAAGTGGACATGGGCCAGATGTTTCTAGGGGTGGTGTACAAAGAGACATCCTTCCTATAGTTGAAGGTTCTACTGTGATGACAAAGCATGGGCCGGTAAAAACCGATCACGTATTATTTATTGCTGCAGGAGCGTTCCATACAAGTAAACCTTCGGATCTAATTCCAGAATTGCAGGGAAGATTCCCAATTAGAGTTGAGTTGCAAAGTTTGTCAAAGGATGACTTTAAGGAAATCCTTACTGAACCCAAAAATTCCCTTATCAAACAATATACAGCATTATTAGAAACAGAAGGAATAAAAATTGTTTTTCTAGAAGAAGCTATAACTACAATAGCAGAGATCGCCTATACAGTTAATTCACAGACAGAAAATATAGGTGCACGCCGGTTGCATACCATATTAGAAAAACTTTTAGAGGATCTATTTTTTGATGCCCCCGAAATCGAACAAAAGACTATTACTATAGACAAAAAAAATGTTGAAGATAAATTAAATAATATAGTACAAGATCAGGATTTGAGTCGCTATATACTTTAATAGATAATATACTACTCAATTGCTCAGAAACAAGGAGGAAAAACATGAAATCGTTATTAGAGAAAACAAGAAACATCAATAGATTATTACAAAAAACAGCAGGTAACCCTGTAGATTTTGACGAGATTGCTCAAGTTTTATGCCAGGAGATTGATGCCAACTGTTATATAGTTAGTAGACATGGCAAAATCCTTGGACATGCTTTTATTGAAGGCTTTGCATGTGAAATCATGGAAAACATAGTATATCGGTCTGAAAGATTCCCAGAAACATACAATGATGAACTTTTGAGAATTAATGAAACTAAAGGTAACTTTAGCCAAAATGAAAATTCATGTGTTTTTAATAGCGCAGGTCAAGTGTGTTTGTTTAATAGTAAATTATCCACAATTGTACCTATTATTGGGGGAGGTCAGCGTTTAGGCACCCTAGTACTTGCTAAGTTTAACAATGAGTTTACAAGTGAAGACTTAATACTAGCAGAATATGGTGCAACTGTGGTTGGCATGGAAGTGCTGAGGTCAAAAGCTGAGAGGATTGAAGATGAGGCTCGAAAAAGGGCATCTGTTCATATTGCGCTAGGTACCCTTTCTTATTCAGAACTAGAGGCAGTAGAGCATATTTTTGCCGAATTAGATGGTGATGAAGGAGTTTTAGTTGCTAGTAAAATTGCAGACAGAGCAGGCATAACAAGATCAGTGATTGTAAATGCATTAAGGAAATTTGAAAGTGCAGGTGTTATTGAATCAAAATCGCTTGGTATGAAAGGAACCTATATTAGAGTCCTAAATGAAAATTTACTGGATGAATTAGCAAAAATAAGAAACTAATTTGAACTATACAGATGGGTTAAAACCATCTGTATAATACTTTTCTTATAGTTTTGTGATTTTTAGTATAAAAACAAACCATCTGGGTTAAAATTTTGTTAAAATTTACTGTATGAATCATTGTTAATAATTTAAGTCTGTGATATACTTTTTTAGGTGAAAAATACACACGCTATTGGAATTCGCCACGGGTGGCTATTTATTTAGTCTTTGTCGAATGATGATAATATGCGGAGGATATAACCTGAGAGGAGGTGTATGTATGAGTGTTATCTCAATGAAACAATTGCTAGAAGCAGGTGTGCATTTCGGCCATCAAACAAGAAGATGGAATCCCAAAATGGCTCGTTTCATTTTTACTGAAAGAAATGGGATATACATTATTGACTTACAAAAAACTGTAAGAATGGTTGATGATGCATATAACTTTATCCGTGATGTAGTTGCTGACGGGAAGAAGATATTATTTGTAGGAACCAAAAAACAAGCTCAAGAATCAGTAAAAGAAGAAGCCGAACGTTCCGGCATGTTTTATATTAATGAGCGTTGGCTTGGTGGTATGTTAACTAACTTTGGAACCATCAGAAAAAGAGTTGACCGTTTGTATGAACTTGAAAAGATGGAAATGGATGGTACATTTAATCTTTTGCCAAAAAAAGAAGTAGCTCAATTAATGCATGAGAGGGATAAACTTCAAAGATTTCTTGGTGGCATTAAGGAAATGACTGAATTACCAGGAGCTCTATTTGTTGTGGATCCTAGAAAAGAAAGAATTGCCATTGCTGAAGCTAGAAGGCTGAAGATACCTATTGTTGCAATTGTCGATACAAATTGTGATCCTGATGAAATTGATGTTATTATTCCAGGTAACGATGACGCTATTAGGGCTGTTAGACTTTTAACAGCAAAAATGGCTGATGCAGTTATTGACGGAAATCAGGCTGCTATAGGTGAAGAGGAGTTAGAAGTAATTAATGAATAGATTATCATTGGGGATTGATTTATTCAATCCCCTTAATAAAATAAGTAAAAAACAGGGGGTGTAGATAATGATCACCGCTTCAATGGTTAAAGAACTTAGAGAAAAAACTGGTGCTGGTATGATGGACTGTAAAAAGGCACTCCAAAAATGTGATGGAAATCTAGAAAAAGCAGTTGATTATTTACGTGAGAAAGGACTAGCTGATGCTGCCAAAAAATCAGGTAGAGTTGCTTCAGAAGGAATGGTTGCCTCTTACATACATGGAAATGGCAGAATAGGTGTTTTAGTTGAAATTAATTGTGAAACTGATTTTGTTGCTAAGACTGATGAATTTAAAGAACTGTGTCACGATATAGCAATGCAAATAGCAGCTTCAAATCCTATATATGTAACACCGGATGAGATGCCCCAGGAAGACCTAGAAAAAGAAAAGGCCATCTTAAAAGCACAAGCACTAAATGAGGGCAAACCAGAAAAAGTTGTTGAAAAAATGGTAATTGGTAGACTTGAAAAACACTTGAAGGAAATTTGCTTAATTGAGCAACCTTTTATTAAGGATACTGATATAACAGTTAAAGATTTGATTAAAGAAAAAATTGCAAAAATTGGGGAAAACATTTCTGTAAGAAGGTTTAGTCGCTTTGAGCTTGGTGAAGGCATAGAAAAACAAAAGGCTGACTTTGCATCAGAAGTTCAATCTATGACTCAAAATTAAAGAGAACACCTTTTGTGTTCTCTTTTTTTTGAATACTTAAAAGGTTTTTGGACGTATACGTAGAAATTATTTATTTGATGGAGGGATTAGCCATTGCATGAGCCTAAATTTAAAAGGATAATATTAAAAGTTAGTGGTGAAGCGTTAGCAGGAGATAATGATTATGGTATTGATCAGAAGACTTTAAATTTAATAGCTATGCAAGTGAAGGATGTAGCAAGATTAGGAGTAGAGACAGCTATTGTAGTAGGTGGAGGAAACATTTGGCGAGGTGTCTCAGGGAGTTCAAAAGGAATGGATAGAGCCACAGCTGACTATATGGGAATGTTGGCAACTGTTATTAATGCATTGGCCCTTCAAGATGCTCTAGAAGCAGTTGAGGTAGACACAAGGGTGCAAACAGCTATTGAGATGAGACAGGTTGCGGAACCGTATATTAGACGAAGAGCCATTAGACATCTTGAAAAGGGTAGAACTGTGATTTTCGCAGGGGGTACTGGTAATCCATATTTTTCTACTGATACTACAGCAGCGTTAAGGGCAGCAGAAATTGAAGCAGAGGTTATTCTAATGGCCAAAAAAGTAGATGGTGTATATGATTCCGACCCTATGATAAATCCTAGTGCAAAGAAATTTATTGATCTAAACTATATTGATGTGTTAAACATGGGACTTGGTGTAATGGATTCTACTGCTACTTCTCTTTGTATGGATAATAAAATACCTATAATTGTATTTAATATAGACCAGCATGGTAATATTTTAAAAGCAGTTTTGGGAGAAAAAATTGGAACATATGTAGGGAGGTAAGAAAATGTTAAAAGAGATTTATGGTGAAGCTGAACAAAGAATGGGTAAATCTATTGAAGTCTTAAAAAAGGATTTTGCATCTATCCGAGCTGGAAGGGCTAACCCAGCAATCTTAGATAAGGTCAGGGTTGATTATTATGGTGTGCCAACCCCGATTAATCAAATGGCAAATATTTCAGTACCAGAACCAAGGCTATTAATGGTTACACCATGGGATAAGAGTGTGATAGGCAATATTGAAAAGGCAATTCTTAAATCAGATTTGGGATTAAATCCAAATAATGATGGTTCGATTATTAGGATATCTATTCCTCAATTAACTGAAGAGAGACGAAAAGATCTCGTGAAAATGGTTAAGAGAAAGTCAGAGGACTTCCGGGTAGAGATACGAAATGCTAGAAGAGATGCTAACGATCAGGTAAAAATGTTTGAAAAAGAAGGCGAGATAAGTGAAGATGATGCGCGAAAAGGTGTAGATAAAATTCAGGAACTTACTGATAAATATGTTGAAAAGATTAATCAAATACTAGAAAATAAAGAAATGGAAATAATGGAGGTATAATCATTAAAGAATACATTATTCCCAATCTATTAGGTTATAAGCTATCTGTGGCACTCGAAGTATTCAAGGAAGCAGATATAGAAGTTAATGTTATACACACGAAATCAGGCTATGACATAGATCTAAATAAGGCAAGGATATTAAGGCAGAATAATGATTTAGACTCTGTATATTTGGTAATTGGGTATGAAGCAAAAGGCAATGAGTTGTTTTTTTGAATTAAGATCCTACTTCAATCAATTGGCGGTATACAGACAACCCCCTTTGAAGAGGGGGTTTATTATTCTATTCATTATAGAGGTTAGGAGTAACAGAAAATGGTTTTTTTGAAATTTACAAAAAATAATAAGCAAAAGGTTCCTGAACAGCCATTAGTTACCTTTAATAGGGATAAAATTCCCCAACATGTGGCAATAATTATGGATGGAAACGGGCGTTGGGCACAAAAGAGAGGTTTGCCAAGATATGCTGGGCATAAAGCTGGAGTAGAAGCTTTAAAGGAGATAGTCAAAGCTTGCATAAACTTAAATGTGAAAAT
The DNA here is from genome assembly GCA_001515945.1 of Desulfitibacter sp. BRH_c19. Classification (NCBI taxonomy): domain Bacteria; kingdom Bacillati; phylum Bacillota; class Clostridia; order Neomoorellales; family Desulfitibacteraceae; genus Desulfitibacter; species Desulfitibacter sp. BRH_c19. The sequence continues at coordinate 151,588 of LOER01000016.1, read as the reverse complement.
ACTTAGCGTTTTTGCTTTCTCAACTGAGAATTGGAAAAGGCCTAAGGAAGAAGTAAGCATTCTAATGGATCTTTTAACAAGACATTTGGCTACGGAAATGGGTAATTTACATAAAAATGGTGTAAGGATTAATTGCATCGGCAGTCTGGATAAGCTACCAGTTTCTGCACAAAAAGAGATTTCAAAAGCATATTCATTAACTAAAGATAATCAAAAGCTGATTCTTAATATTGCTTTGAATTACGGAGGTAGACTAGAAATAGTAGAAACTGCCAAAAAAATTGCTGTTAAAGTTTCTGAGGGCAATCTAGATCCAGAAGACATTACAGAGGATTTTTTTTCAAGGAATTTATTTACAGAAGGACAACCGGATCCTGATTTGCTTATAAGGCCTTCTGGTGAAATGAGACTATCTAATTTCTATCTTTGGCAAACTGCCTATACTGAAATATATGTATCTGGAGTGTTATGGCCAGATTTCAGAAAAAAACATTTAGTAGAGGCCATTGTTGATTTTCAAAATAGAGATAGAAGATTTGGGGGAATAAACAAGTAAGGAGGAGATTTGGTGCTTAAACATAGATTAATTACTGCTTTGCTTGGAATTCCTATGTTAATAGCCTTGAGTTATTTAGGTTCTATTCCTCTTTTATTGGCTGTTGCAGTAGTATTCTTTTTGGGATTACGAGAATTTATTAATTTAATTGAAAATGCAGGATTTTCCCCATTGAAGTTATCCATGTACATTGGTGGGTTTTTATTACTGGCAGAGTCATACATATATAAAGGAGAAAAAGCTTTAATCGTTTTTTTTATAGTTTTTATGTTCTTAATAATTCATTTGCTCATTAAAAGTGAAATAAGTTTAGATACAATAGCAGTAAGTCTCCTAGGAGTAATATATCTTAGTTTTCTAAAATATATCTTATTATTAAGAGATTTACCCAATGGGTTTTTGCTAATATTTATGGTATTTCTTTTAACGTGGATGGTAGACACGGGTGCATATTTCAGCGGACGACTATTTGGTAACAGAAAATTAGCTCCAAGTATTAGTCCTAATAAGACCCAGGAAGGCGCCATTGGTGGTGTTGTTATTACGATATTAGTTGCAATTATTCTACATTTTACATTAATCCCACTAGGAATCTTTAACGCAATAATCCTTGGTCTATTGGTATCCATTATTGGTCAGATAGGTGATTTGTTTGAATCACTATTAAAGCGAAGTGCAAATATAAAAGATTCTGGAAATATTTTACCAGGGCATGGGGGTATCCTTGATAGGTTTGACAGTATACTGTTTACAGTACCTGTCACCTACTATTTTGTGATTATTTCAAAAATCTTTTAACTGAGGTGACTTTTTAAATGAAAGGCTTGCTGGAAAAAGAATTAAAGAATTTATTAAAAGCCGCTACAGTAGTTTTAATACTTTTAGCAATTTTTCTATTTTACTACTATCTTTTTCCTGCAGCGTGGAATATAGTGCATCGAACCATACCATTAATATTACCATTTATTATTGCTTTAGTTTTTGTAGGTCTTTTAGAACCAATTGTAAGCTTCTTTGAAAACAATTTAAAAGTATCTAGAACACTAATAATTTTGCTAGTTATTGCACTATTCTTTGCAGGTATTATTGGATTATTTACTTGGCTTATTTCTATGCTGGTGATTGAACTAGTAAAGTTTTCTAATGAATATCCAAAATTTGCTAGTAGTATTAACGAGTCAGTTCTTGAGAGCATTGACAACTTACAAAATATTTATACTGCTATTGATGTACCCCCTCAGTTAATGGATTTACTTGAGGAGAGCATTTCTACTATCTTGGCTTCTGTTAGAGATATTAGTCTACTTTTACTCAATTTCTTAATTGATATGGCAGCTCTATTACCTATGGGAATACTAGTTTTTGTTTTTGCAGTCATAGCTGTATTTTTTATTAGTAGAGATAAAAACATTATTCTTAAATCTTTCAATAACCATCTGCCACCATCAATTTATAAAAGAATTGTAGCTGTTGGTTCAGAATCGGGTAGTGCAGTAACTGGTTATATAAGAGCACAGGTTATATTGATGTTTATTACAGCAAGCGTTACTTTTTTAGGTCTGCAGATTGTAGGGGCTACTTACTCTTTGTTAGTAGCAGTTTTAGTTGGTATTGCTGATATCCTACCAGTATTCGGGCCAGGTGCAGTATTTGTTCCTTGGATTTTTGTGGAAATAATAAATGGCAATTATAGCTTTGCAGTTATACTTCTAATTATATATACTATTGTTAGTGTCGTAAGACAGGTTATTCAACCTAAGATTGTAGGAGATAGTATCGGCTTACATCCATTAGAAGCATTAATGGCTCTATTTATTGGTTTGAGGCTGATGGGGGTTTTGGGTCTAATATTGGGTCCTATTATCTGGGTGGTTATTAAAGCTAGTTGGAAATCAGGCGTATTTAATCGCAACTACTAATTGCTGGAGGATTTATGCAAAAAAACATTTCATTGTTAGGTAGTACGGGATCCATAGGGATACAAACTTTACAGGTAGTTGATATGTTTCCAGATAAATTTAAGATTGTATCAATTGCTGCAAGTGGAAACAAAATAGAATTATTGGAAGAGCAAATAGCTAAATATAAGCCTAAGATTGTTTCAATTTGTAATGAAGAATCTGCAAAGAGATTACAACATAAGTATGGTTCAGGACACACAAAGATAATATCTGGGCTAGATGGAGTTGTTGAAGCTGCAGTTGTAGATGATGCAGATATTGTAGTTGCAGCTATTAGTGGAGCTGCCGGTTTAATTCCCACATTAGCAGCCATTAAAAATGGAAAAGATGTTGCCTTGGCTAATAAAGAAACTTTGGTGACAGCTGGTTCTTTAGTTATGAAGGAAGTGAAACAAAAGGGTATTAAAATACTACCTGTTGATAGTGAACACTCTGCCATTTTCCAGTGTCTTGTACCAGAGCAAGTTAGCTCAATTGAGTCAATAGTTTTAACTGCTTCAGGAGGTCCATTTAGAAAGTATTCTTTAAAGATGCTTGAGAGTGTTACTCCTAGAGAAGCTTTAAAACACCCAAATTGGTCTATGGGAAACAAAATATCTATAGACTCTGCTACGCTGATGAATAAAGGTCTAGAGGTAATTGAAGCTCATTGGCTTTTTAGAATGGATTATAATAGGATAGAAGTTGTTATTCATCCCCAAAGCATAATCCATTCTATGGTAAGGTACATGGATGGTTCAATATTAGCTCACCTTGGATTTCCTGATATGCGTATCCCAATTCAATATGCTTTAACATATCCAGAAAGATGGGAAAACCAATTAAAACAGCTTGATTTTACAGAAGTAGCTACTTTAACTTTTGAGAAACCAGATTTACAAAAGTTCCCATCCCTACAATTAGCATATAATGCAGGAAAAGAAGGTGGCATTAAACCAACAGTTTTAAATGCGGCCAATGAAGTGGCGGTGGAAATGTTTTTAAAAGGAAAAATAAAATTTTTACATATTCCTATGTTAGTTGAAAAATCTTTGCAAAAAAGTGGGCAAATTGTTAACCCATCTCTAGAAGACATCCTTGCAGTTGATAAGAGCACGAGAATAGAAACAGAAAATGTCTATACCAAGGGGTTGATTAATTCATGAATACTGTAGTACTAACTATAATCATATTTGGAATACTAATTCTTGTACATGAGTTGGGACATTTTATACTTGCAAAAGCTACTGGTATTAGAGTTGAAGAGTTTGCTATAGGTATGGGTCCAAAACTGCTGGGTATTAAACATGGAGAAACTGATTACTCTTTACGTTTGTTACCAATAGGCGGATATAATAAAATGTCTGGTATGGAGTCAGAACAAGAGAATGATGAAAAAGGTTTTAATAAAAAAACTGTATTGCAAAGAATGATGGTTATTAGTGCTGGATCATTGATGAATTTTTTATTGGCAATAGTATTGTTTGTTCTAGTTTTTTCCTTTATAGGTGTTCCAGCTAATTCAAATATTATAGGAGATACTATTGCAGGCTTTCCTGCAGAACAGGCAGGCTTACAAGAGGGAGATCAGTTGACTGCAATAGATGGAGAGCCTGTTAATGATTGGGTAGAACTGACTCAAATAATCCAAAATAATCCCGAAAGACCCTTAACAATTACTATTAATCGTGATAACGAACTAAGTGAAGTTACTATTACACCTCAAAAGGATCCAGAAACGGGTCTAGGTCTAATTGGAATTAGAGATAGCTTAATGACTTATGATGTCTGGTCTGGTTTAAAATTAGGTGCGGAACGTGCCGTTTCAATCTTAGTATTAATTGTTAGTAGCTTAGTACAAATAATTACAGGCCAAGCTCCAGCTGAAGTGGCTGGACCTGTCGGGATAGTTCAAATGATAGGTGAGGTTGCACAGTATGGAATTGGGACAGTTTTTAACTTTGCTGCTCTTTTAAGTTTAAACTTGGGGTTGATAAACCTGCTTCCAATACCAGCCTTAGATGGTAGCAGACTGGTATTCCTTGCAATAGAGGGTGTTAGGGGAAAACCTATTAGCCCAGAAAGAGAAAACTTTGTGCACTTAATTGGTTTTACGTTGTTAATCCTTTTAATGATATTAATAACATATCAGGATATAATTAGAATCTTTAACTGAGAGGGTCCAAAAATTGAGAAGAAAAAGTAAAGTAATTAATATTGGAAATGTTCCTGTAGGTGGAGATAACTCTATAGTGGTTCAGTCAATGACCAATACTGACACCCGCGATATAAATACAACTATAAGACAGATTAATAGTTTAGCAGATGCTGGATGTGAATTAGTTCGAGTGGCTGTAATCAATACTGAAGCGGCTAATGCCCTGAAGGAAATTAAGTCCAATATACAAATTCCTTTGATTGCAGATATTCATTTTGATTACAGACTAGCTCTCCAGTCAATTGATGCTGGAATTGATGGATTACGTTTAAATCCAGGTAACATAGGTAATTATGAATATATTAAAAAGGTTGTTTTTAAAGCCAAGGAAAGAAGTATTCCCATTAGAATTGGTGTTAATTCAGGTTCATTAGAAAAAGACTTATTAGCAAAATATGGCAAGCCCACTGCATCAGCATTAGTGGATAGTGCTCTTAGACATGTTGCTATATTAGAAAATCTTGACTATGATTTAATTAAAATATCCATTAAATCCTCAGATGTAAGATTAATGATTGAGGGTTACCGGCTATTGGCAGAAAAAGTTAATTATCCACTTCATCTAGGTGTTACAGAAGCTGGAACCATATTAAGGGGAACAGTAAAATCTGCAGTTGGTTTAGGGGTTTTACTATCTGAGGGTATAGGAGATACGGTTAGAGTATCTTTGACAGGACCTCCTGAAACGGAGGTGTTTGTAGGATATCAAATCTTAAATTCATTAGGATTAAGAAATAAGGGTCTGGAATTAATATCTTGTCCAACCTGTGGAAGATGCCAGGTTAATCTTATAAGCATGGCTGAAGAAGTGGAAAAGAGACTAGCCTGGGTAGACAAGCCGATTAAGGTTGCTGTTATGGGATGCCCAGTAAATGGCCCTGGAGAAGCAAAACATTGTGATGTGGGAATCGCAGGTGGAAATAAAAATGGACTGATTTTTAGAGATGGTAAAATAATTGCAAATGTTCCACAAGATGAACTTGTGGATCTTTTAGAAGAAGAGATTATAAGAATGTTAAGAGAAGGTGATAATGATGAAAGTTTCTAATATGCTTGTAAATACTTTAAGAGAAGTACCAGCTGAAGCAGAAATTATTTCCCATAAGCTCTTATTAAGGGCTGGTTTTATTAAAAAGGTAGCGTCAGGAATTTACAGTTACCTTCCTATGGGTTGGCGTGTTATGCAAAAAATTATGGATATCATTAGAGATGAAATGAATAATGCGGGAGGCTTAGAAGTAGGGTTACCTAGCATCCATCCAGCCGAATTATGGATGGAAACTGGTAGGTGGGATGTATATGGTGATGAGTTATTCAGATTAAAAGACAGGCATCAGCGTGATTTTTGCCTAGGTCCAACCCATGAGGAAGTACTTACTGATATTGTAAGAAAGGAAGTTAGCTCTTATAAGCAATTACCATTGCTTTTGTATCAAATTCAAAATAAATATAGAGATGAACGTCGGCCTAGATTTGGCTTGATGCGTGGCAGGGAATTTATAATGAAAGACCTGTATTCTTTTGACAAAGATGTAGAAGGAATGAACATAAGCTATAAAAAAATGTACGATGCTTACGTAAAGATATTTAGTAGATGTGGCTTAGAATTTAGATCTGTTGAAGCAGACTCGGGTGCAATTGGAGGAAAAACATCCCATGAATTTATGGTATTGGCAAAAAACGGTGAGGCCGAGATAGTATATTGCTCTGATTGTGAATATGCAGCAAATGTCGAGAAAGCTGAAGCTTATCCTGAAGTATTACCAAAGGAAGAGTATAAAGAGTTACAAAAGATACACACTCCAGGTGCAAAAACCATGGACAAATTGGCCGAGTATTTAGAAGTACCCAAAACAAAAACTATAAAAACAATGTTATATAAGGCCGATGAAGAACTTGTATGTGTACTTGTAAGGGGAGATAGATCTGTCAATGAAATAAAAGTTAAAAATTTACTAAATTGTGTATCCTTAGATATAGCTGATGAAAAATTAATTAAACAAGAATTAGGGTATCCTATGGGATACATAGGCCCAGTTGGTTTGTCTCAAAAAATTAAAATTCTAGCAGATCTTGAGATAAAGCATTTAAGCAATATAGTAGTTGGAGCAAATGAACATGACTACCATTTAATTAACGTAAATCCTGTTAGAGATTTTAGGATTGATATTGAAGCAGATCTAAGATTAATAGAAGAAGGAGAAAAGTGTGCATGTGGTGGAGGGGACTTAAAAGCTGCTAGAGGGATAGAAGTTGGCCAGGTTTTCCAACTAGGGACAAAATATAGTGAATCTTTAAATGCCATTTATGCAGATGAGAAAGGAAATAATAACCATATAGTGATGGGATGCTATGGAATAGGTGTGGGAAGGACTATGGCTGCGACCATAGAACAAAATCATGATGACCATGGAATTATATGGCCAATGACAATTGCCCCTTTCCAGGTTGTAGTTGTTCCTATTTCAAGTAAGGATAACGCGCAAATGCAGACTGCAGAAAACATCTATCAAGCACTAAAAAAACAAGGGTTGCAAGTCATTATAGATGATAGAGATGAAAGAGCAGGGGTGAAATTTAAGGATGCTGACCTAATTGGTTATCCTTTACAGATAATAGTTGGCAAAAAGACTATCATTGAAGGTACCGTGGATGTCATAGTTCGTAAGAATAAAGAAGAGAAAACCTTAAAGGTTGAAAATGTTGTAGAATTTATTGATAATATTGTTCAAACTGAAATAAAGTATTCTTTAGCGTAAAACTACAGGGGGGCACAAAATGAAAGTTACCGCTGTAATACCAGCCTACAATGAAGAAACCAACATAGGTAATGTATTAAAAGTTCTAGTTGGCATTAACTTACTAGATGAAATTATAGTAGTGGATGATGGTTCTTCGGATGGGACTGCAGAAATAGCAAAGTCCTATGGAATTGAGGTTATAAAACTAAGAGAGAATCTTGGCAAGGGCGGAGCTATGATGGTTGGTGCAAAGGCAGCTACACACCCAATACTCTTATTTTTAGATGCCGATCTTATAGGCTTAAAGGTTGAACATATTAGTAATCTTATACAACCAGTTATTGAGGATGGCTATATGATGACAGTAGGAATTTTTGAACACGGTAGAATAGCTACTGATCTAGCTCAATTTTTGGCCCCCTTTTTATCAGGACAAAGAGTTGTTCAAAAGGAATTGTTTTCTAAAGTATCTAATTTAGATGCAACTAGATTCGGAGTGGAAGTGGCCTTAACGAAATATGCAAAAGACAATCATTTCCCTGTGAAGGAAGTAATATTAAAGGATATGACTCATGTGATGAAAGAGGAAAAGTTAGGATTAGTAAAGGGATTTGTAGCTAGAATGAAAATGTACTGGGAAATTGCAAAATATGTTTCTAGCAACATAAAGACAGGGACAAAGGATTGATTACGGAGGAATGAAATGTCTGGTTTACATCTTTGTGATATAGACACAACTAAAGTTAGTAATAGAGAACTTATTGATGAGTTTTTAAAAATGTGTAAGGTTAGTTCAGTAGAGGTTAGTAGCAAAGAAAACTGTTGGACTATTCACATTGAATTTATTAAGCTTTTTAGATATAGGCATCTACAAATGTTTAGTAAAGCGTTAATGGATTGTAGTGAATCTTTGAAGAAGGTTACCCTGATTCCTTATTATGATTTATCTATGGTTAATCTTGACCAAATAGGGAATGAAGAAGTCAATTTAATAAAGGAAAACTTATATTGGCTTCTTCCAGATATAAAAATATGGCTTATGAATGCCGACTTAGCATTTATGGATTCAGTTTTGCAATTTCAACTCCCTAGTAAGATGGGAGTTGAAATTTTATGCAAAGGTGGGTATGAAAAATTAATAAATCATTATATGAGAACCAATTTCAAAGTAACTATAGATGTTGAGATAAAACAAAGAAATGATGCTATATTACCGAAAGAGGATAACCTGTTAGAACAATATGTTCGAAAAGTACAGATGGCTAATCAAAAAAGCGCTAATTCACTTCCTGCGTTAAACGATACTAATAATAGTACTGCTACTATATATGGAAAACCTCAAAAAAAATGTAGCATGATTGGCATATCTCAATTAGGAAATGATCAACAAAAAAAAGTAGCAACCTCAGGTGAAATCTTCAATGTAGAAACTATAAAATTAAAAAATGGCAATAATATGATTTCTTTTAATATTACTGATATGACTGACTCAATAACAGTAAAAATTTTTGAAAAGGATAATATGATGCTAAATCACCCATTAACCAATGGTTTAAGTGTAAGGGTGGTTGGTGATGTACAATATGATAGATATTCGGGTGAGCAAATTATCATTGCTAAAGCAATTGAGAAATGTTCATTACCCGGAATCAATGATAATGCTCAAAAGAAAAGGATAGAGTTACATATACATACTAAATTTAGTTCAATGGATGGCTTATGTGATATAGATGCTTGTGTGGAGAGGGCAGCTAAGTGGGGGCATAAAGCAGTTGCAATTACCGATCATGGAGTAGTACAGGGATTCCCCAATGCTTTTGCAGCAGGTAGAAAGTATGGAGTAAAAATCATTTATGGTGTCGAAGGATATTTGATAAAAGATGATAAAGATTTAAAAAAATCCACCAGATATCATATTATAATTTTTGCAAAAAATAAGATTGGCTTAGAAAATCTTTATAGGTTGGTCTCTTTATCCCATTTAGAATATTATTATCGTAAACCACTCATTCCTCAAAACATCTTACAAGAGTATAAGGAAGGATTAGTTTTAGGAACAGCATGTGAAGCAGGGGAGCTAATACAAAGTTATATTAATGGAGAAGAATATGAAAAGTTAAAAGAGGTAGCATCCTCTTATGATTTTTTAGAGATACAACCAAATGCAAACAATAATTTTTTAATTGAAAATGGAGTATTAAAGTCTGACCAAGATTTACAGATTATGAATGAGACGATTGTACGACTAGGAAAAGATATGAGTAAGCCAGTTGTTGCTACTGGTGATGTGCATTTCTTAAACGATTATGATGAAATTTTTAGAAAAATCCTGATGATGGGGCAAGGTTATAAAGATGATTCTCAGGCACCCTTATATTATAGAACTACACAACAAATGCTTGATGAGTTTGCCTATCTTGACCTAGATGATAGAGAGGCAGTTGTGATTGACAATCCTCATATTGTTGCAGATATGATTGAAGAATTAGCACCAATACCTAGCGGCTTCTTTCCACCTAAAATTGATGGAGCAGAAGATGAGATTAGTAATATGACATGGAGTACTGCAAAAAAAATATATGGAGACCCTTTGCCAGAGATTATTACACAACGCATAAATAGAGAATTAGATTCAATAATCTCAAATGGTTACGCAGTCTTATATCTTATTTCCCATAAGTTAGTAAAAAAATCAAATGAGGATGGCTTCTTGGTGGGCTCAAGGGGTTCAGTAGGTTCATCACTTGTGGCTACTTTTACTGGGATTACTGAGGTGAATCCGCTACCACCACATTATCTTTGTGAAAACTGTAAATATAGCGAGTTTATAACAGATGGTTCTGTAGGATGTGGTGCAGATTTAGTTGAAAAGCTTTGTCCTGAGTGTAGTACCAAGCTAAATGCTGATGGTCATCAAATTCCATTTGAAGTATTCATGGGTTTCAAAGGAGATAAAGTCCCTGATATTGATTTGAATTTCTCAGGAGAATATCAAACATTAGCCCATAAATATACAGAAGAGCTTTTTGGATCAGATAAGGTATTTAGAGCAGGAACAATAGGTACTGTTGCAGAAAAAACGGCTTTTGGCTTTGTAAAAAATTATCTAGAAGAAAGTAATGCGAAATGTAGATTAGCTGAAAGGGATAGATTAATTAAGAACTGTACCGGCGTTAAAAGAACTACTGGACAGCATCCAGGAGGTTTAATGATAGTGCCCCACGATAAAGATATCTATGCTTTTACGCCTATTCAGAGACCTGCAGATGATACAAAATCTAACACCATAACCACTCATTTTGACTATCATTCAATTCATGATTGTCTTGTGAAATTGGATATATTAGGCCATGATGATCCTACTGTAATCAAGATGCTTGAGGATTTCACAGGGATTGATGCAAAAAAAATACCATTAAACCATCAAGAGACTATGGGGATTTTCTCTGGAGTGGGCTCTTTAAAACTAAGAGATGAAAAATTATTAAAATCATCAATTGGGACTATTGGTATACCAGAGTTTGGGACTAAATTTGTGAGAGGAATGCTAGAAGATACTAAACCAAGCACTTTTGCAGAACTAGTTCGCATAAGTGGTCTCTCACATGGTACAGATGTCTGGTTAAACAATGCTCAGAACCTTATTAAAACTAGGATTGCCACATTAAATGAAACTATTGCCTGTAGAGATGATATTATGGTTTATTTAATTGAAAAAGGCTTGCCACCCCTTGATTCTTTTAAAATAATGGAGGATGTTCGTAAAGGTAAAGGATTAAAAAAGGAATATATTAAATTAATGAAAACATGGGAAGTGCCTGATTGGTATATAGATTCTTGTGAAAAAATAAAATATATGTTTCCAAAAGCCCATGCTGTTGCTTATGTGACAATGGCTTTCAAAATCGCTTTTTTCAAAGTAATACATCCCGAGGCTTTCTATGCTGCCTTTTTTTCTGTAAGAGGAGACGATTTTGATGCAGAAATAATATGTCAGGGGGAAGAAAATGTATTATCTAGAATGCAGGAAATTGAAGGATTAGGAAATGAAGCAACTGCAAAAGAAAAAGGATTATACAATGTTTTAGAAGTGGCATTAGAGATGTATTTGCGAGGAATTAAGTTGAAAATGATAAATCTATGGGAATCAGATTCCTTTAAGTTTAAGATAGCTAATGGCGAACTGTTATGCCCCTTTATTTCGTTACAAGGTCTTGGAGATATTGCTGCAAAAAAAATAGTGGAAGTCAGGGCAAGTGGTGAAATAAGATCAATTGAAGATTTGCAGAAAAAAGCAAAATTGACTAAAACTGTTGTTCAAGTTTTAAAAGACAATGGTATTTTAAAAGAATTACCAGAAAAAAACCAACTAACTCTGTTTTAGCTTGATAAGCGTAAGTGTATATGTTATACTCCATTATGGAATGATTAATATTACAGAAACTTAGCAAAAGAGTGGGTTCAGGCCCACTCTCATTTTATTTATAAATCCTCTAAGTATATGTTTATACATAATATGTTAAAATAATAAGGTAGAGTTTAAGGGGGTAGGTTATGGCACAGAATGTCTCAAGTAAAGTAGAAGATTTAATTAAGCCCATCATCGAAAAACATAATTATGATTTAGTGGATGTTGTTTATGCTAAAGAAGGAAAAGAATGGTATTTGCGTGTATTTATTGATAAACCAGAAGGAATTACATTAGATGATTGTGAATTAATTAGTAGAGAAGCAGGACAACTCCTCGATGATATTGAACCAATTAAAACAAGGTATATATTAGAAGTTAGTTCACCAGGAATTGATAGACCACTTAAAAGGGCAGAAGATTTTTTGAGATTTGTGGATAGTGAAATTATGGTGAAAACATTTGAAGCAATAAATGGGCAAAAAGCTTTCAAAGGACAATTGAAAGAATTTAAGGAAGGCATTGTAACTATCATTGCTGATGGAAAAGATGTTGACATTTCATTAGATAAAATAGCCTCCGCAAATTTGACTGTAGATTTTTAAGAGGGAGGGTTGAAAATGAATATTGATTTTATTGAAGCTATTCATGATATAGAAAAAGAAAAAGGCGTTTCTTCCGACATACTATTTGAAGCCATTGAACAAGCTTTATTATCGGCATACAAAAAGAACTTTGGTTCATCACAAAATGCACGTGTACATATTGATAGAGCAACTGGTGAATTTATCGTTTTTTCTAGGAAAGAAGTAGTTGAAGAAGTAATGGATGAAAATGCGGAAATTTCTTTGAAGGATGCACAAGAGATCAACTTGAAGTATGAAATAGGTGATATTTTAGAATTTGAGGTTACACCAAGAAATTTTGGTAGAATTGCAGCCCAAACTGCTAAGCAGGTTGTTGTTCAAAGGATTAGAGAAGCAGAACGTGGTATTATTTATGAAGAATATTTAAACAGAGAAAATGATATCGTTACTGGTCAAATCCAGAGAATTGAATCAGGCAATATATTTATCGATTTAGGAAAAACAGAGGCAATCCTTGCTTCATCTGAGCAAATTCCTAGTGAAAACTACTTACAAAATGAAAGAATAAAAGCCTACGTACTAGAAGTAAAGAATACTCCCAAAGGTCCACAAATCTTACTGTCAAGAACACATCCGGGATTATTAAAAAGACTCTTTGAACTTGAAGTTCCAGAAATTCATGATGGTATAGTAGAAATCAAGTCTATTGCTCGAGAGGCTGGTTCAAGGTCAAAAATATCAGTACACTCTAATGATGAAAATGTTGATCCTGTTGGTGCTTGTGTTGGCCCTAAGGGCATGCGAGTCCAGACCATTGTAAATGAACTTAATGGAGAAAAAGTAGATATAGTCAGATATAGTAACGATCAAATTAAATATGTTGCTAACGCCTTGAGCCCTGCAAAGGTTATTGAAGTAAAGATAAATGAAACTGATAAGGTAGCAAAAGTTACTGTACCAGATTATCAACTTTCGCTAGCTATTGGCAAAGAAGGGCAGAATGCTCGATTAGCTGCAAAGCTAACAAATTGGAAAATTGATATTAAAAGTCAAAGTGCAGCCCCAAAAGATGAGGAAATAGTTGCTGAATACTTAGATGATGATTTAACGAATGGCACTTTATAGCAAAGGGGAGAGCTATTTATGAAAAAAAAGCAAATACCCCAACGCATGTGTATAGGTTGTCGTGAAAGAATGGAAAAAAGAAATCTAATAAGGGTCGTAAGAACACCACAAGAAGAGGTTATTGTTGATCCTACTGGTAAAAAGGCAGGTCGGGGAGCATATCTGTGTGGTAAAATTGAGTGCTTAGAAAAGGCAATCAAAACAAAAGGTTTAGATAGAGCATTAAATTGTTCAATAACGCCAGAAATCACGGAGAGTTTAAGGAAGTATGGTTTTGATGAATGAGAATGATGTATATAATTATTTAGGAATTGCACAAAGAGCAGGAAAGATTGTTTCCGGAGAGAACACCCTGTTAAGCAAGGGTAACTTTAATAGATACATGTTATTGGTTATTGCCACCGACGCTTCTGAGGCGGTAAAAAAGAGATTCGTTAATAAAGCTATAAATAATAAAGTAGAATACCTTCTATTTGGAGATAAAGAAAAACTGGGATTATCTATTGGAAAATCTCCTAGAACAGTTTTAGCATTAATTGACAGGAATCTATCACAAAAAATCGAGGAACTGATAGGAGGTGAGGTATGATAGTTTAAAAGCAAAATTTTGGGGGTGAAGGTTATATGACAAAAATGAGAGTTTATGAAGTTGCTAAAGAATATAATTTATCAAGTAAAGAAATAATGTGGGCATTAGATAAGATTGAGATTAAAGTCAAATCTCACATGAGCATGGTAGAAAGAAAAGATATAGAAAAGATACTTAAATACTTTAATATTAGCCAAACTAAGGAAGAGCCAAAAGTTCAACAGAAGAGTGAACCCAGTAATGTAACTGAAAAAAAAGCTGTAACCGATAACAAGCAGATTAAGAAAAAGGTAGTATCTCAAGCAAAAAGTAAGCCACAGAGAAATAAGAAGCATAAAAAAAGCAGAATAAAAGGAGATAGTACTATAACAACTTTAGAAAATAGGCCCAAAGAAATTAAGATAAAAGACAAAATTGTTGTTCAAGAGTTAGCTGATAAGTTAGGAATTTCTGGTACTGAACTCATTAAGAAGTTGATTAGTTCAGGCTTTATGACTACCATTAACCAAGAAATTGATTTTGATACTGCTTCCATAATGGCATCAGATTATGGCGTTGAGTCAATTCTAGATGAGAACAAAGATTTGTTAGAACTAGTCGATGAAGAAGATGATAAAGGTACACAAGTTGAGAGACCACCAGTTGTTACCGTTATGGGGCACGTTGACCATGGAAAGACATCCTTACTTGACTGTATAAGGAATGAAAATGTAGTATCTACAGAAGCTGGAGGAATTACACAGCATATTGGTGCGTACCAGGTTAAAGTGGGAGAAAGGCAAATAACTTTTTTGGATACACCTGGGCACGAAGCTTTTACTGCAATGAGAGCCAGGGGAGCACAAGCAACTGATATAGCTATTCTAGTTGTAGCTGCAGATGACGGTGTAATGCCTCAAACCATTGAAGCAATTAACCATGCAAAAGCTGCCAAAGTTCCAATCATTGTGGCGATTAACAAAATAGATAGACCTAATGCCAATATTGAAAAAGTAAAACAGGAACTAACAGAGTATGGTTTAGTTGCGGAAGAGTGGGGCGGAGAGACTATTATGGTTCCAGTATCCGCCATTAAGAAGCAGGGAATAGATAATTTACTGGAGATGGTGCTTCTAGCTGCTGAAATGGAAGAGTTAAAGGCCAACCCCAACAGAGAAGCTGTAGGCATAGTAATTGAGGCAAAATTAGATAAGGGCAGAGGACCAGTAGCTACCATCTTGATACAAAAGGGAACAATTACTATTGGGGATAGCTTGATAGCAGGTACCTCCTATGGAAAAGTTAGGGCAATGATAAATGATCTAGGTGTACGTATAAAAAAGGCAGGTCCTTCTACTCCAGTAGAGATATTGGGGTTATCGGATGTACCAGATTCGGGAGAAGTTGTACGTGTAGTAGATGATAAAATCATTAGAAACTTAGTCGATAAAAGAAAAGATCAGAAACGAGAAGGAGAACTTAAAAAGTCTCGTTCTGTGAATTTAGATGATATATTTAAACAAATGGAGACTGGGGAAGTCAAAGAACTTAATGTTATTGTCAAGGCTGATGTTCATGGATCTGTTGAAGCCATGCAGCAATCCTTGCTTCAACTTAGTACGGAAGAAGTAAAGTTAGTGATAATTCATGGCGGGGTAGGAGCAATTACCGAAACCGATGTAATGTTAGCATCAGCATCTGGTGCCATTATTATAGGATTTAATGTTCGTCCAGATGTAAATGCCAGAAAAGCTGCTGAAAATAAACAGGTAGATATAAGAGCTTATAGAGTAATTTATGAAGCATTGGATGATATTAAAAAAGCAATGTCAGGACTTTTGGATCCGGATATTAAAGAGGTTGTGTTAGGCAGAGCAGAGGTTAGGGCCACGTTTAAGGTGCCAAAAGCAGGAGTTATAGCTGGTTCATATATTACTGATGGTAAATTTATTAATTCTGCATTTGTTCGTATAATTAGAAATGGTGCTGTTATTCATGAAGGAAAAATAGATTCATTAAAAAGGTTTAAAGACGATGTAAAAGAAGTAGCACATGGATATGAATGTGGAATTGGTGTAGAGAATTTTAATGATATCAAAGAACAGGATATTATCGAAGCATATAAATTCGAAGAAATAAAAAGAGAATTATAATATTTTGGGGGTAAAAAGATGGTATCAATGAGACCGAATAGAGTAGCTGAACAAATGAAAAAAGAGATGGCGGCAATTATTGAACACCAGGTAAAAGATCCCCGAATTGGATTTATTACAATAACTAATGTCGAGCTGTCTAATGACTTAAGGCATGCAAAAATATTTTTTAGTTCTCTAGGTAATGATGAAGAGCAAAAAAAATCATTAGAAGGACTGGAAAAGGCTAAGGGTTTTATTCGAAAGGAAATAGCCCAGCGTATTCAGTTAAGGTATGCACCAGAGATATTATTTAGAATTGATAATTCAATAGAGCATGGAGTAAAGATATCACGGATTTTATCTGAAATAAAATCTGATGAGAAAGAAAAGGAAGAGTAAACATGTATCTAAGTGAAGTCAAACAGGCGATTATTAATTCTTCCGAGTTAGTGATAGTTTCCCATGAGTATCCAGATGGTGACAGTATTGGTTCTTCAATTGCGTTATCTAAAGGGTTATTAAAATTAGGTAAAGTAGTAAAAACTATTATAGATAGTGATGTGCCTAGAGATTATCAATTTTTAGCAGGAGCAAAAGATTTTAGAAAGCCAAAAGATATAGAGGTTCATAGTGATAGTACTGTAATTTTTTTGGATTGTGCTGATGAAACCAGAGCAGGAGCACTAATAGATTCATATAGGGAAAAGTGTCTCCTTAGTATTAATATTGATCATCATACTGGAAATACCAACTTTGCTGATGTCAACTATATTGATGTAAAAGCTTCATCTACTGGAGAAATCATCTACGATTTACTGGATCTGTTAGGTGTAGAAATTGATGAAGACATTGCTAATGCTTTATATATTTCTATGGTTACAGATACAGGTAGTTTCCGGTTTGACAATACTACGGCTAAAACTTTCGCCATTTCTAGTCATTTAATCAAAGTGGGAGTAAATTTATCTGCTATACGCATAAACTTGTGGGAGAATAAAACATACAATAGTATAAATTTACTTGTCGATGTTCTATCAACAATGAAATTTGCCTGCAATAGAAAAGTAGCATATATTACTGTCACTAGAGAGATTATGGAAAGATGGAAGGGTAACCATGGGGAATTGGAAAGTTTTGTTAGTTACCCAAAGTCCGTCCAAGGAATAGAGGTAGCTATGATATTTAAAGAAATAAATATGAACGAAATTAAAGTTAGTTTTAGAGCAAAAAATAATATTGATGTTCAGTCAATTGCCTCTGCCTTTGGTGGGGGAGGACATAAAAAGGCTGCGGGATGTACCATCAATACCGAGTTAGCTATAGCAATTAAAAATGTAATAGATTACTTGGAAAAGAAACTACCACAGTAGGTGATAGCTATGGATGGATTTATTAACATATTAAAACCTCCTGGTATAAGTTCTAATCAGGTTGTTGTAAAGGTTAGGAAAATTCTGGGTCAAAAGAAAATAGGTCATTCTGGAACCTTAGACCCCGGAGCTGCCGGGGTTTTAGTTTTGGGTATAAATAAGGGAACGAGGCTTCTTGAATACCTTTTAGATACAAGTAAACATTATCGGGCAGAGATTACCTTTGGGGTTAAAACCTCTACAGGGGATATTTTCGGAGATATAATTGACAGAAAAGACACCGATATATTTCAAGAAAACTTGAAAGAAGTATTAGCAAGTTTTATAGGTCAGCATTGGCAAACACCTCCTATGACATCTGCCATAAAAGTTCATGGTAAGAAACTATATGAATTGGCACGTGAAGGTAAGACTGTGGATAGAAAGCCAAGGATGGTTGAAATAAAAAGTATAAAACTTATAAATATATGCATGGATAACGGTATTACTAGGGCAATATTTGATGTGCAGTGCTCAAAGGGTACATATATCAGAACATTATGCGAGGATATTGCTGTTAAATTAAATACAGTAGGTTATATGTCCTTTTTAATTAGAACAAAAGTAGGTTCGTTTGATATTTCATCATCATTCTCGATAGAAGAAATAATAGAGAAAACTAGTCAAAACCAATATGATTTCTTATGTCCATTAGATAGTGTAATTGATAATAAGGGTTTTATTAAGTATACTTTACATGAAGATGACGTATCCAAAGTTCTTAATGGAGTGGCAATTAAAACTGAATTAAATTCTACTGACAGAATAATTGCCTTATTTACTTCACAAAGTAAACTAATTGCTTTGGGTAAATACGAAAACAGCAAAATCAAAATAAACAAAGTTTTTAAATGAGGTTAAAAATGCGTATATATAAAGAAATTTCTGAGGAAATCAAACAAATACAAAATAGTTATGTAATTTTAGGAAATTTTGATGGGGTACATCTAGGTCATCGTGAACTAATCCAAAAGAGTGTAGAACAATCAATGAATAAAAAAGGGAAATCTATAATATATACTTTTTCACCCCATCCTGAACAGTTGCTTTCTCCAGATTCATTTAGCGGATATATTACATCTCCAAATATTAAAGAACAACTTTTAGAGGAATGTGGCATTGACATATTGATATACCATCCATTTTCTAAAGAATTTTCTTTAAAGACCCCAGAAGAATTTATAAAAGACTATTTAGTACGATACTTAAAACCTAAAAAAGTTTTTGTTGGTTTTAATTTTAGTTTCGGGAGAGGTGGCAAAGGTAATCCAGCTGTTTTAAGTGAGTTAGGTAAAAAGTATAATTTTCAAACCCAGGTTGAGCCTCCTGTTTATTTAAATCAATTACCAATAAGTAGTAGCAGAATAAGACAATGTTTGGAAGTTGGAGATATAAATCTTGCCAAAAGTTTATTGGGATATTGGCCAAAATTAGAAGGCAGGGTAGTAAGTGGAGATAAGATGGGTAGACAGTTAGGGTTTCCTACAGCAAATCTATTTATTAATAATGATATCATATTACCCAAGACAGGAGTTTACGCAACATATACAACTCTAGATGGGGAAAAATATAAGTCTGTAACAAATATTGGCTTCAAGCCTACATTTTCTGCAAAATCATTGTCGGTTGAAATACATATATTGAATTTTACAAAGAACTTATACGGAGAAAACCTGCAGATTAGCTTTGTACAAAAATTAAGAGATGAAAAAAGGTTTACTAATGTTAATGAACTAAAACAACAAATTAGTTTTGATGTTAATATAGCAAAAACCATTTTAGATAAGGTATTGACATGAGTAAGTGATCCATCCTCTCCCGAATTAAGAACTTGCTTCAATTTAGGTACCCTTAACAAGCCCTAAGAATATAATATAAGTATACACATATATTATTATTTTTGGGGCGAGTCAGATGAGAATAGTGATTACCGAGCATGCAAAAAAACGTCTAACTGACTATAGACAAACCAAAGTAGAAGTTGAGGATATACTTTTAGCTGCAAAGAAAATTCCTGGAAAAATTCAAACTGCCACACGATTTAGAGGTTTTAGGTCTAAATCAGGGAGGTTTTTTGATATTGTTGTTAAAGATACTATCACAGGAAGGATAGTTATTACTATAATTGGAAAATAAATATCAATTAGTTGATTATTTAATTCAATTAGATTATAATGTTAGATGGCTGGAATCCTTTGCTAGGATTATCGAATTCACCGACGATTTTCTTGGCTAAGGAGGATATAAAAGGAGGTGAAAGATATGTCAATTATTGATGCAAAAAAGCAGGAGATTATTGAGAAGTTTAAGGTCCATGAAACTGATACAGGTTCTCCGGAGGTACAAATAGCTATACTAACTGCTAAAATCAAACATTTAACTGAGCATTTAAAGGTTCATAAGAAGGATCATCATTCCAGAAGAGGTCTTTTAATAATGGTTGGTAAGCGTCGTGGTCTATTGAACTATATTAAAGAGAAAGATTTTAACAGATATTCTCAAATTTTAGGACAATTAGGATTACGTCGATAAAAAACTTTTCTTGCGTTAACTTATACTATCTAACCATTAAAAACATATATACGTTATGATGGTATAAAAAAGAGCGGATTACGCTCTTTTTTCTTAGATAAAAATTTAATGGAAAGATGTTTGTAAAATACATAGCAGGAAATAATACTAATAATAAGCTAAAGAATATTTAGCCAATAAGGAGGTAGAAAAAGAATGGCAACAGAAAATCTATTTTTAGAAAAAGCGTTAGATTTAGGCGGTGGTAAGACACTAACGCTACAAACAGGAAAGTTGGCGAAACAAGCTAGTGGTTCAGTTTTGGTTAAATTTAACGATACTACTGTACTCGCAGCAGCAACAGCTTCAGATGAACCTAGGGAAGGTATTGATTTTTTCCCATTAACTGTTGACTATGAAGAAAGATTATATGCAGTTGGCAAAATACCAGGAGGATTTATAAAAAGAGAGGGAAGACCTAGTGAAAAAGCAATCTTAAGCAGTAGGTTGATTGATAGACCAATCAGACCCCTCTTCCCAGAAGGTTATCGAAATGATGTTCAAATTGTTACTACTGTTCTAAGTGTAGATCAGGATTGCCCACCTGATATTACTGCAATCATTGGAGCATCAGTAGCATTGACAATTTCAAAAATACCTTTTTTAGGACCGATTGCGGCTGTTTCAGTTGGCTATGTCAATGGACAAGTTGTAGTTAACCCATCATTAAATGAAACTGAGAACAGCGTATTACATTTAGTGGTGGCCGGAACTAAGGACGGAATTATGATGGTTGAATCAAAAAGTAAGGAAGTAGGAGAAGAAATAATTTTAGAAGCTATGGAAAAAGCTCATTTATGTATCAAGGATATTATTGGCTTTATAGAGAAATTCAAGAATGAAGCACAGGAAATGGGCCTAGTTACAGAAAAGCAGAAGGTCGAAATTGAGCAGCCTAGTGATGAAGTTAAGTCTAAGGTTGAAGAAATTGCTCTTCCTAAAATAAAGGAATTATTTGAAAATGCCTCATCAATTCCATGGGAGAAAGCTATTCGGGAAAAACAAACAAAAGAAGTAAAGAAGCAAATTATTGAAAAACTGCAGGATATTTTTGCAGAGGAACTATTAGAAAATCCAAACCTTCTAAAAAGTATTAAGCAATTAATGGGTAAAATTGAGAAAAAAGTACTGAGAACAGCAATGCTAGAAACAGGAATAAGAATAGATGGTAGAAAAATAAATGAAATAAGACCCATAAGCTGTGAAGTAGGACTATTAGCTAGAACACATGGAACTGGCCTATTTAATAGAGGAGAAACACAGGTATTAACAGTTGCGACTTTGGGAGCAGTAAGAGATGAACAGGTTCTTGATGGTCTAGGTGTTGAAGAATCTAAAAGATATATGCATCACTATAATTTCCCACCATATAGTGTTGGAGAAGCGAGGTTTATGCGGGGTCCTGGTAGGAGGGAGATTGGCCATGGTGCACTAGCCGAGAAAGCGTTAGAAGCTGTAATCCCAACTGAAGACAGCTTTCCATATACAATTAGAGTGGTGTCTGAAGTAATTGGATCTAATGGATCTACCTCTATGGGTAGTGTTTGTGGAAGCACCTTAAGTCTAATGGATGCAGGTGTACCAATTAAAGCTCCTGTAGCTGGGATAGCTATGGGGCTAGTTAAAGAAGATGATAAAGTCGAGGTTCTTTCAGACATTCAAGGTGTTGAAGATGCCTTAGGCGATATGGATTTTAAAGTTGCTGGCACCAAAGAAGGTATTACTGCTCTGCAGATGGATATTAAAGTAGCTGGTATTGATGTTGCAATTTTAAAAGGAGCACTAGACCAGGCAAAAGAAGGACGCCTACATATACTTGGAAAGATGTTGGAGGTATTATCTGAACCAAGAGCTGAATTATCGCCCTATTCACCAAGAATAGTACGTATGCAAGTTGACCCTGACAAAATTCGTGACATAATTGGACCTGGCGGAAAAATTATCAAAAAGATTGTGGAGCAAACTGGTGCTAAGATAGATATTGAGGACGATGGTACAGTCTTTGTTGCAGCTATAGATGGAAAAGCAGGTGAAAATGCTCAAAAGTTGATTACTGCGTTAACTCAAGATGTTGAAATTGGAAAAATATATATGGGTAAAGTAACAAGAGTTACTGATTTCGGGGCATTTGTAGAGGTAATAGAAGGAGTATTAGGACTTCCAGGAAAAGAAGGTTTAGTGCATATTTCACAATTAGATGTAAAACGAGTAGAAAAAGTTGAGGATATAGTTAAAGAAGGAGAGCAAGTAATGGTTAAGGCAATTAGTTTTGACCAACAGGGTAGGTTGAAACTGTCCCGTAAGGAAGCTCTACCTGGTTATGAGAGCAACAACGATAATTCTGAAAAGAACGAAAGACCGAGGAAAAAATCCTTTTCACGAGATAGAAGTTAATAATTAACCATAAGCCTAAATGGGGTTTATGGTTTTTTTATTACATTCTAGAATATCTGATTGCAAACAGAATATATTTTTATAGGTGAAACTTCTACTTTATATAATTGGGAGGGTTAACAGATGTATATTGGATATGTTAGTAGAAAGCAACTTGGCAAAGGAGCAGTTCTTTTTTTATGCTTATTAATAGCTACTATAGGTTTATACGGATTCTACCAACAAAAGGAAATGCTTGTATTATCAGAAACAGTATATAAACCAATATATCAAGGAGATACTAGCAAAAAAGCTATCGCACTCACAATTAATATTGATTGGGGCGAGGAGTATATTGAAGAAATTTTAGGTATTTTTGCAAGAGAAAATGTAAAAGTAACATTTTTTCCTACTGGAAAGTGGGCAAGTAGATTCCCTGAAAAGATTAAGCTCATTGCTGAAAAAGGACACGAAATTGGTAATCACGGATACTCCCATCCTCATGTAGATCAACTAAGTAAAGAAGAAAACAAACAAGAAATACTTAAAACACAAAAAATAATCAAAGATATAACTGGTAAGGATACAACTCTTTTTGCGACACCATATGGAGAAAAAAAACAACATGTAATAGATGCAGCTGGTGAGCTAGGATATACGACTGTTTTTTGGACCATAGATACGATAGATTGGCAAAAGGATAGAACTGCCGAAGTTATAGCAGATAAAGTTATCAAAAATGCCGAAAATGGTGCAATAGTTTTAATGCATCCTACAGAGAATACTACCAGATCACTTCCGATTATGATTGAAGCTTTAAAAAATAAAGGATATGAGCTAAATACTGTCTCAAATACACTATAAAACATAGCAGTAAAAAGAAGGGATTGGAAAAATGAGATTACAGCATTTAAAATTATATTTTCGATTATCTTTACTAATAATCCTTGTTGTGTGCTTACCAATACCTTCTTTAGCAGCGGAACCTCATGTTACTGCAAAGGCTGCAATACTCATAGAAGCTAAGACAGGAAAAATTTTATATGAAAAAGCCTCGCATCAACCTTTATATCCTGCAAGTACAACTAAAGTAGTGACAGCAATATTAGGTTTGGAACTTGCTAGCATGGATGAGATTGTCACTATTTCTAAAAATTCCGCTAGAGTATCTGAAGCCAGCATTTACCTAGAAGAGAATCAGCAAGTATATGTTGAGGATTTAGTTAGGGGTGCGTTAATTAAATCTGGTAACGATGCAGCGCATGCAATTGGAGAACATATTGGTGGTAGTGAGAGTGTGTTTTTAATGATTATGAATAAAAAAGCTGCTATCCTTGGAGCAAAAAACACATCTTTTCATAACACAAATGGTTTACCAAATGAAAAGCACTTTTCTTCTGCATATGACCTTGCGTTAATAGGTAGATATTCTATGCAAAATAGTTTATTTTCGGAATTTGTTAAGGTTAAAGAAGATCAATTACAATTTGTATCAGGGGAAAGGAGATATCTAAAGAATACTAATAAGCTATTATGGAATTATCCATATGCAACCGGAATTAAAACAGGTACAACCAGGGCAGCAGGGCAATGTCTGATAGCATCAGCAGAAAAAGATAATTTAGGATTGATAGCTGTAGTTCTCGGTAGTAAGGCTAGATATGTAGATGTTATCAACCTATTTGAATATGGATTTGGAAACTGGGTTAGTTATAGTTTGCCAAAGAACACATTTATGGGTCAAATTGCCATTAAATATGGATTGAATGAGCTACTAAACTTAAGACTTTCAGAGAATATTAATGAGGTTTATCAAAAAGGCAGTACATTAACAGTTAAAAAAAATCTTAAAAATAATATTTACCCTCCAGTAGCTGCAGGAACTGAGGTTGGTGTGCTGGAAGTATATATTGATGATATTAAAGTAAGATCTGTGCCAATCACGGCACAAAACTCAATTCAGAAAATCAACTTTATCGAAAAACTAAAAGGTTATTTTTAAAAAACTAGGTGCACCTAGTTTTTAATTTTAAGTATAAAAAAGGTATTCAGGGTTTTTTATTGAAAAGAAATAAATGTCTAGAAAGGGAGGATTGTGTTGATAAAACAATCAAATTTAGAAAATGGAATCAGATTAATTACTGAGGAGATGTCCTATGCCAATTCGGTTTCTATTGGGTTTTGGATAAAGATAGGATCGAGGCATGAAACAAATAGGCTTCAAGGCATCACTCATTTTATGGAGCACCTATTTTTTAAAGGTACAGTACAAAGGTCAGCAAAACAAATTGCTGAAGAATTGGAGACAGTTGGTGGTTCTTTAAATGCTTTTACAAGTAGAGAATATACATGTATCTATGCGAGAGTACTCAAAGATGACATTGATTTAGCAACAGAATTATTGTCAGATATGATTTTAAATTCATGTTTTAAGGATGATGATATCAAAAAAGAAAAAAATGTGGTCTGTGAAGAGATTATGATGTATGAGGATACACCAGATGAAATAATTCATGATATTTTTACACAAAAAGTATGGGATGGGCATCCACTTGGGAGAGCAATTCTAGGAACAAAGGAATCCGTTTGCAATTATAATAGGGAGGACATTATTAATCACTATCACAGTTTCTTTTTAGCAGAAAATATTGTTATAAGTGCAGCGGGCAACCTAGCTCATGAGAAGTTGGAGGAAAGATTAAATCTATTATTATCAAAAGTTACCCTTAGAAAAGAGACAAAAAAATTACAATCTGAACCAGATTTCATACCAGTTAAGCACACAAAATTTAAAGATACTGAACAAATGCACTTATGTTTAGGAACAAAAGGATTACATCAAAATAGTGATGATTTATATTCTTTAATGGTTTTTAATAATCTATTAGGAGGTGGTATTTCTTCAAGATTATTTCAATCCATCAGGGAAGATATGGGGTTAGCTTACTCCATTTATTCATACTTGACTGTTTTTAGTGATGCGGGGCTTTTTGTGATCTATTCAGGAACAGGTCCTAAAAACGCTGCAAAAATACTAGATGAGATATATAGTCAGATTAAATGCTTAAGTAGTAAGGAGATAAGTTTAACTGAATTAGAGCGGTCCAAAAATCAGCTAAAGGGTAACATCTTGCTTAATATGGAAAGTGTAAGTCACAGAATGAGCAGGTTAGGGAGAAACATGATTACATATGGTAGAATAATTACTGCGGAAGAGGTTACAAATAAGCTAATAAAAGTTTCAATGGATGATGTATACAAGCTAACTGAGATCTTAAATAATTTTGACAAGTATTCACTTGTAACTGTTGGACCTAACGATATAAAGTGATTAATTTGTCACGCATCAACCATCCGTAATACCCCACTTCACAGCGTAAGTTGGTCTTAACGGATGCTAAATTCCTGATTAGTTTAGCTAACTATCAGTTGAAAACCTACTGATAGAAGTTTCATACTATGATAATGGGAGAACTGTTTATGAAGATTAAAGTATCTATTAAACTAACCTATGAGGACATGCCACCTCCAGAATACATGACTACTGGATCAGCAGGTTTGGATCTGTATGCTTGTGTTACTGAAAGCTTATCAATTGAACCTGGCAAGACCGCATTGGTGCCTACTGGATTATCTGTTGAGATACCAAATGGTTATGAGGCCCAAATAAGGCCTAGAAGTGGACTAGCATTAAAATGGGGAATTACACTACTAAATAGTCCAGGTACAATCGATAGTGATTACAGAGGTGAAATTAAGGTTATCATAATAAACCATGGACAAGAGACCTTTTCTATAGATAGAGGTGACAGGATAGCTCAAATGGTATTTTCTCCTGTTGCAAAGGCTACTTTTGAAATAGGAGATGAATTGTCCAAATCTGATAGGGGCAAAGGAGGATTTGGTCATACAGGCTTTTAGTTTTGTTACCAGTCGTATATCATATTAATTATCTGAATTGATTCTATAACGAGTGCATACAATGTACTCGTTTAATTTTTAGTCATATATATGCTTATCCAATCATAAAACGATAATGAAAGTATATTTGTGGGGGGCTATATATGAAAATATTTGTATTGTTACTGATAGTAGTTTTAATTGGCTTTGCAGTCCGTGAAAAAGTAAAGCATAAGGTAAGAACCTCATCAGCATCTGGTATTCCTGAAGAAATAAAATCTAGTCCAGTTTCCCAAGCTTTAGCCGAATTAGTGGCAATCGCAGGAGGTGTGTATCTCTCTTTACTTATGTTAACTACTTTTTTAGGGTTAGAATTGCCCTCAAAAATGAAATTAGTTTCCGTTGAGATTGATACTATTGCTGGAATAGCACTTATACTAACTTTGGCACAACCATTTATTTTAAAGATATTTAAAAAAATTACAAAGAGGTGGTAAAATAATGAAACTAAGTGACTTATTAGGTAAAGAAATAATAAATATTTATGATGGGGCAAGACTTGGTACTATAGGAGATTCTGATTTAATGATAGATAGAGATAGCGGTTTCGTTGATAGTATTTTATTGCCAAACCCCAATGGTTTTTTAAGGGTTTTTGGAGAAAGAAGTACCCTTACAATTCCATGGGAAGCTATTAAGAAGATTGGTGACCAGGTAATAATTGTTGAGCTAGACAGAACTTATCATAAAATGAAGCTTAATTCATGATAATTCATAATAGAATTATTGCTAATAAGAAAAATGTTAGCTTTGGACAGATTTTAACAGCTATATCAATTGACTTGTAACAACTTAACCTTTAAAATTTATTATTAGGACGATTTAAGTTTACCCTTAAATCGTCCTTTTTGATAATATATTATAATCTGCTTAAAATAAGTATTGAAGTAATAAAAGGAGAGATCCAAATTGGATAAAAAAATAGCAGTATTAGTTATAGGTGCATATGGAAAAATGGGAAAAGAAGTTGTTCACATGGTATTAAATTCTGATGATTTAGAACTGGTGTCAATTGTAGATACCTCCGATAATTGTACATATAATCTACCAAATGAAATTTTTATTGGACAAAATCTACAAGAAACCATTCGTTTAAGCAAACCAGATGTGGTAGTAGATTTTACTCATCCTGGGATTGTGTTGGATAATACATTAATTTCACTAAAGGAAAGGGTTGCTGTAGTTGTAGGAACCACAGGATTGGGGGAAAATGATTTAGATAGAATACATGTGGCAGCTGAAGAAACAGGTGTGGGAGTTTTAGTAGCTCCAAATTTTGCATTAGGTGCTGTATTAATGATGGAAATATCAAAGCAGATTGCAAAGCATTTTTCTGAAGTTGAGATAATCGAAATGCACAACCCTAAGAAGGCTGATTCCCCTTCTGGTACCGCATTAAAAACAGCAGAGGGTATAACTAAAAATCTAAAAAGCATTCCATTAATATATGATAAATCAGCCGCTAGGGGCAAAATAGTAAATAATGTGCCTGTACACAGCATTAGGTTGTCAGGATTGATTGCCCATCAACAAGTTATATTTGGAGCCCAAGGACAAACCCTCACAATTAAACACGACTCTTTTGATAGGACAAGTTTTATGCCCGGAGTTGCTTTGGCTATTAAAAAAGTAGTTGCATGTAAGGGATTAATATATGGCTTGGAAAATGTCTTGGATCTATAATTCTATTCACCGAATTACTCCCACTATCATATATTATTATTGACAATTAGTGATATATAAGGGGGGAGAAAATTGCGGAAAGACTTAGACGGCTTAACCATCACCATGGTGTATGGTGACAAAAGAGATATCTATCTTGCCAAAAGATTAATTGAGATTAATGCAAATTTATTATTGGTAGGTTTTGATAGAAATGAAGTAGCGTTAAACTTTAAAGAGTTAAAGAGAGTACAGTTTTTTCAAAATCTAATAGAGCCTGCAAAGAAAACCGACATATTCATTTTACCAATACCAGGGGTAGATAACCAAGGTTTCGTGAAAACCACTACAAAAAATAGTTTTCAATTAACCCAGGAAGTGGTAAAGTCTTTTAAATCCCACACATTAATATTAGTAGGTATAGTTTCGCCCTATCTTTTGGATTTGAAAGAACAACATAACTTAAATTTAATTGAAACTGCTGAATTAAATGATCTTTCTATACTAAACTCGATACCTTCTGCAGAAGGTGCTTTGGCAAAGGCAATGGAATTAACTAAAATCACTATACATAATAGTAATAGTATGGTGATTGGTTTTGGAAGAGTTGGAATTACTTTAGCAAGGATGCTTAAAGGCCTAGGTGCTAATACTTTTGTTGCAGCTAGAAATATTGAACAATTAGCAAGGGCCTTGGAAATGAATTGCCATGTACTGGATCTAAATGATATAGAAAAAAAACTACAGGAAATGGATATTATTTTTAATACTGTTCCGGCACTTATTTTGCCAAAGGAAAGATTAAAGCTTTTAAATAAGAATTGTGTAATAATTGACTTAGCTTCTGCACCAGGTGGGCTTGATTACAATGCGGCAGACGAACTAGGCATAAGATCATATTTAGCACCTGGCTTACCTGGCAGAGTTGCACCCATTACCGCTGGAAATATTTTGGGGACAGTTTATCCTCGAGTCATAATAGATTACATTTCCAAAGGTAGAGGGGGTGTTACAAATGTCTGTTAAAGGACTAAATATTGGCTTTGCTGTAACAGGTTCCTTTTGTACTCTTGAACAAACAATGCCATATATTAAAACTCTTATCGATGAAGGGGCAAAGGTAATGCCTATTATGTCCCCTACAGCTTTTCAAAATGACACTAAGTTTGGCAAGGCCGAATTTTGGCGAAAGACAATGGAGCAAATCACCTCAAACAAGATAATTACTACCATTGCCGATGCAGAACCAATAGGCCCACAAAAGATATTAGACATATTGATAATTGCGCCGTGTACAGGAAACACACTAGCAAAATTAGCTAACGGTATTACAGATACTGCTGTTTTAATGGCGACAAAAGCACAACTCAGGAATGAACGGCCAGTTGTCATTGCAATATCTACAAATGATGGTTTGAGTATGAATGCAAGAAATCTAGGTATCCTTTTAAATTCAAGAAATATTTATCTTGTTCCATTTGGGCAGGATAACCCTAAAAGTAAAGCGAGATCCATAGTAGCTCACTTTCCTTTCATTAAGGATACTGTTCTTGAAGCCTTAGAAGGTAGGCAAATTCAGCCAATTTTAATGCAGCACAAATAAGAATGATTATAAGGAGGAGTATAATTGGGTTATAATGTAGCATTAGTAGGTACAGGAGCTGTTGGAAATACCATGCTAGAAGTTCTAGAGGAAAGGGATTTCCCCATTAATTCGTTAAAGCTTTTGGCTACAAAGCGCTCGGCTGGGAAAACTATAGATTTTAAAGGTGAAAAAATAATTATTGAAGAAACTAAAACATCATCATTTAAGGGAATAGATCTTGCCCTTTTTGCAGGAGGAGCAGCTAGTTTAGAGTATGCCAAATCTGCTGTTTCCATGGGTGCAGTCGTAATTGATAACGGGAGTGCCTTCAGGTTAGAAACAGATGTGCCATTAGTTGTTCCAGAGGTTAATCCTGAGGATGTGGAATGGCATAAAGGGTTAATAGCAAACCCGAACTGCTCTACAATACAAATGGTTGTTGCTTTAAAGCCCATTTATGATAAAGTAGGAATTAAAAGAGTAATAGTATCTACTTATCAGGCTGTATCAGGTGCTGGTCAAGAAGCAATGGATGAATTACTTATTCAAACAAAACAGGTATTAGGAGGCAACCCAGTCAAAGCAGAGAATTTTCAGCATCAAATAGCTTTCAACTTAATTCCCCATATAGACCGTTTTATGGAAAACGATTATACAAGAGAAGAAATGAAGATGGTAGATGAAACAAAAAAAATGTTTCATGACGACGAAATTAGAATATCTGCAACTACTGTGAGAGTTCCAATATTGCGTAGCCATAGTGAAGCCATAACCATTGAAACAAAACAACCAATCACTACAGAAATGGCCAGAGACTGTTTTAGTAACGCACCTGGGGTGATTGTTCTGGATGATATATCCCAGAATATTTATCCAATGCCCATAGATTGTTCTTTTAAAAATGAAGTATTTATAGGGCGCATACGTAATGATTTGGCTTTTGACAATGGACTTAGCTTTTGGGTTGTAGCAGACCAACTAAGAAAGGGAGCTGCTACAAATGCAGTTCAAATTGCTGAGTTGTTAGTAAAGAAAAGCCTTGTTTAACCTGACCAGATGGCGTAGTTTTCTCAAAACTAAAAACTTGCGTCAAGAGAGGTGTATATTGTGAAAATATTAGTACAAAAATTTGGTGGGACATCTGTAGCAACAGCAGACAAAAGAGCAATGGTAGCTCAAAAAATTATTCAAGCAAAAAAAACTGGGTTTAGTATGGTAGTTGTAGTTTCAGCCATCGGACGTAAAGGGGATCCATACGCTACTGATACGCTAATTGAAATAGTTAAAGAAATGAGTGCTGAAGTAGACTTAAGAGAGCTTGATATAGTAATGTCTTGTGGTGAGATAATATCTGGAGTGCTTTTGTCAAGTACTTTAAAAAACATGGGTTACTCTTGCTGCTTTTTATCGGGAGCGCAAGCTGGTGTGATTACTGATTCTGATCATGGAAATGCCTCAATATTAAAAATTGAGCCCAAAAAAATCCTAAAAAAATTAGAGGAAAATAGCATTGTTATCGTCGCAGGTTTTCAAGGTTTATCTGAAGAAGGAGAAATTACTACCTTAGGAAGAGGAGGTAGTGATACTACTGCAGCTGCCCTTGCTGTGGCACTTAACGCTGAATCAGTAGAAATATATACAGATGTAGATGGGGTAAAAACAGCTGATCCTAGATTAGTTCATGATACTAAGACCTTAGAAGAAGTTACCTATTCAGAAATTTGTCAGCTTGCTTATGAAGGTGCGAAGGTTATCCACCCCCGAGCCGTTGAGATAGCAATGCAAAAAAATATTCCACTGAAGATAAAATGTACATTTGATAATAATCCAGGAACTCTAATTTGTGCTAATGGTGGTTCCATCGAAAGAAGTTCTATTCGGGTTACAGATAGAATGATTACGGGCATTACTCATTCTACAAATATTACTCAAATAAAGATACCTGTACCAGGCGATGATAGTTTTTTATCAAAGAGAGTATTTAATGCTTTGGCATTAGCAGGTATAAGTGTAGATTTTATTAATATTTTACCTGAAATTTTATTATTTACCGTAAAAACGGATGTAGCCAAAAAGGCTGTTAAGGTTTTAGAGAATTTGAATATCCAAGTAGAAAAAACAGAAGGTTGTGCAAAAGTTGCTACAGTCGGGGCTGGGATGACTGGGATACCAGGGGTGGTTGCTAAAGTTGTAGAAGCTTTAACTGAACAAAATATAAAAATCTACCAATCAGCAGATTCTTATACATCTATCTGGTGTTTGATTGATGAGGAAGACTTAGAGAAAGCTGTTAATGCTTTGCACAAAAAGTTTATCTAATAATTTCAAGGTGGTGAGAAGGTGTCAATGAATTTTGGAAAAGTAATTACTGCAATGGTTACACCATTTAATAATGAGCTAGAAGTAGATTATGATCAAGCAATAAAATTAGCTGAAAGACTTATATCTGAAGGAACAGATACAGTTTTGCTGGCCGGAACCACAGGAGAATCCCCTACATTGACAACTAAAGAAAAATTACAACTTTTTGAAAAAGTAACAGTCGCTTTAAAAGGTAAAGCTCCAATTATGGCTGGGACAGGTGGCAATAATACCAGAGCTTCTATTGAACTTTCTAAGGAAGCTGAAAAACTGGGAGTGGACGGTATACTTCTTGTTGTTCCATATTACAACAAGCCACCTCAGGAAGCTTTATATGCCCATTTTAAAGCCATTGCTGAAGCTGTAACGTTACCTATTGTATTGTATAATGTTCCATCTCGAACTGTAACTAATTTGGAACCTTCAACAGTAGTAAAATTAGCTCAAATTGATAATATAATAGGTATTAAAGAAGCTTGCGGAGATATGGATCAAATAAGCAGTTTAAAAATGCTTGTTCCAGAAAATTTTACAATATATAGTGGAGATGATTCTTTAACTTTACCAATGTTATCTCTTGGATGTCATGGTGTAATAAGTGTAGCTGCTCAAGTGGTGGGAAAAGAAATTCAAGAAATGATAGCTTTATTTAAGGAAGGCAGAGTTAAGGAAGCCTCTGAATTACACTATAGATTAATGCCAGTATTTAAGGCTATGTTTATAACAACAAACCCAATACCTGTCAAGGCCGCTGTCAATATGGCAGGGTTTAATGCTGGCTCACTTAGGTTACCATTACTAGAGCTTGATGACCAGAAAAAACAAATAGTTTATGATAGGT
Source organism: Desulfitibacter sp. BRH_c19 (assembly GCA_001515945.1). NCBI lineage: Bacteria > Bacillati > Bacillota > Clostridia > Neomoorellales > Desulfitibacteraceae > Desulfitibacter > Desulfitibacter sp. BRH_c19. The sequence continues at coordinate 118,548 of LOER01000016.1, read as the reverse complement.
TAAAGAAATTTAGGAAAGTTAAGATCTAAATATATTGAGGTAGATATAGTGGAAAGCGGTATATCTACCTCATCTGTAATTATATGTGTTTATAAATAATTGTAGCCGGAAATAATAATAGTAGTATCCACTAAAACTTGCTTAAATAGATATATTTGAGTATAATCTTAAAAGGAGTTGTTGTGCGGCTGATGCTATGCACTACTCTATTTGAAGTAGTGCTTTTTCAATGTCATTGTAATGAGCGGGATTTATACAATATAGGAGGTGAAAGAATGATAGATGAAAAAAAACTAAATATAATTCCACTAGGCGGATTGGGTGAGGTTGGAAAGAATATGTGGGTTATACAATATAATGGTCAGATAGTAGTTATTGATGCAGGATTAACCTTCCCAGAGGATGAGATGTTAGGTGTAGATGTTGTAATACCTGATTTTACCTATTTAATAGAGAATAAGGACAAGGTTAAAGGTATTGTTCTTACACACGGGCACGAAGATCATATAGGTGCATTACCATATGTACTTAAAGAATTAGATGTGCCAGTATACGGTACAAAATTAACATTAGGTTTAGTTAAAACAAAACTTAAGGAAAATGGTCTAAGCAATGCCAAATTACAGGTTATAAAACCACGGGATACTATCCAAATTGGAACATTTAACATTGAGTTTTTTAGAGTAAGTCATAGTATAGCAGATGCAGTAGGTTTAGCAATACATACCTCTGTGGGTACTATTTTGCATACTGGAGATTTTAAGGTTGACCATACACCAGTTGATGGAGATGTTATGGACTTTGCAAGGTTATCACAAATCGGAGAAAAGGGAGTACTTGTAATGCTTTCCGATAGTACTAACGCTCAAAGACCAGGATATACAATGTCTGAGAAAGCTGTTGGTCAAACCTTTGATGATATATTTAGAAATTCCAAGGGAAGAATTTTAGTCGCATCCTTCGCTTCCCATGTTCATCGCCTTCAACAAGTAATTTCAACTGCATCAAACTATGGGCGAAAAGTAGCAGTAGTTGGTAGAAGTATGGTGAATGTGGTAACTGTTGCACATGAACTTGGTTATCTTGACATTCCTGATAATACACTAATTGATATTGATGAAGTAGCAAACCTTCCTTTAGATGAGGTAGTTATTATTACTACGGGAAGTCAGGGAGAGCCAATGTCAGCTTTAACTAGAATTGCAATGCATGATCATAGACGTTTGGAAATTATGCCAGGAGATACAGTAATAATATCAGCAACTCCTATTCCTGGAAATGAAAAGACTGTCGCACGTGTAATTGACCAATTATATAAAGCTGGTGCTGATGTAATACATGAAGCTATTTCAGGCATACATGTTTCTGGACACGCTAGTCAAGAAGACTTAAAATTAATGATTAACCTTGTAAAACCAAAGTACTTTATACCCATTCACGGTGAGTATAGTATGCTAATAAAGCATGCTGAAATTGCAAAAACTGTTGGAATTCCAGAAGAAAACATCTTCGTACTTGAGAATGGACAGATAATAAACTTTGATAAAAAAACAAGTTGTGTGAAAGGTAGAATTCAAGCCGGGAGAATTTTAGTTGATGGTTTAGGTGTAGGGGACGTAGGAAACATTGTTTTACGTGACAGAAAGCAGTTGTCACAGGATGGCATTTTAATAATGGTGGTAACCCTAGATAAAAAAACCGGAAAAGTTATTGTTGGCCCAGATATTGTTTCAAGAGGGTTTGTTTATGTACGAGAATCAGAAGAGTTGATGGATGAGGCTAAAGAAAGAGTAAAACAATGCTTAGAAAAATGTGGGCAGAAGAACATCACCGAGTGGTCATCAATAAAATCAAGTGTTAAAGATGTTCTAAGTAAATTCTTGTATGAAAAAACACGTAGAAGACCAATGATATTACCAATATTGATGGAAGTATAAAAATACATGGCTCAGGCCATGTATTTTTTTCTTTTTATAAAAGTATACTATAAATAAACTTAAAAAATGGTAGGGGGTAAAATATGAACGAGAATTTTATGGATAGCTTTATGACTAATCCAAATACTAATCCAAATACTAATCCAAATACTAATCCAAATACTAATCCTAATCCAAACTTTAATCCTAATGTAAACCCAAATTTACCTAACACAAATCCAAGAAAAGAAAAGAAAAAGGTAAAAGGTAATAGAAGTAATAATATTAAAGAATTTGGAGAAATTAATATACCCGATGCACCAACTAATGTCCATTGTATTACCATAGTAGGACAGATTGAAGGACATATGGTAATGCCTCCACAAAATAAGACTACAAAGTATGAACATATAATTCCTCAATTGGTTGCCTTGGAGCAAAATCCAAATATTGAAGGAGTCTTAATAGTTTTAAATACTGTAGGAGGAGATGTAGAAGCAGGGTTGGCAATAGCTGAAATGCTAATCAGCATGTCAAAGCCAACAGTATCTTTAGTATTAGGAGGAGGACATAGTATTGGGGTACCCATTGCGGTAGCAAGCGACCATAGCTTTATTGCAGGGTCAGCAACTATGACCATTCACCCCATAAGGTTAACAGGTCTTGTGATTGGAGTACCACAAACATATGAATATCTGGATAAAATGCAGGAAAGAGTAGTTAGTTTTGTGTGTGAACATTCAACAATTGGAGCTAAACGGTTTAGAGAGTTAATGTTTAGAACTGGGGAACTTGCAAGAGATATAGGAACAATTTTAGTTGGTAAAGATGCTGTAAATGAAGGTTTAATTAATGAAGTTGGAGGGATAGGACAAGCGGTAAGGAAATTAGATGAGTTGATACAAAATCGAAGGATGATGAATCCCCAAGGGGGGCATTAAATGGTATTATATACACCTTTATTAGTGGAAGAGGTGCTAAAGGATCAAGATAAAATAAAAGAGCTTAGAGAGATAGATTATCAAGGAAAAAGACTACAGGTGGAAATGTTAGAGGAAGGTCAATATAGAATAGTTCGCATTATAAGTTCATGTCCACAGGATTTTTTAATTTCTGAATTACAGCCAGGTACAGTTTTAAAAAATGAAATAGTTAATGGGTTTCTTAAACACTAATTAGCATTTCACACAAGAGATATTTCAACAGATTTAAAGGGAACTATCCAAGTTCCCTTTTTTTATACAATCAGAGCGTATAACCATCAATTGTGTTAGTATTAAAGTTGTAGATATTTACCTTTGATTTTGCCCTGATTTATATATGGTTAACTTACATGACCTATGATATAATTTATGAGGCATTTACGATAATTTCATTATTAGGAGAGAATTACTCATGGAAATATTTTTTGGGTTTGCTGGTGGGTTAGCAATTTTTATCTATGCTATGCAATCAATGGCAGATGGGTTACAAAAAACTGCTGGAGATAAAGTCCGTAGAGTTTTAGAAGTGTTGACAGGTGTTCCTGTAGTGGGAGTTCTAATGGGTGCATTTGTTACTTCCACAATACAAAGTAGTAGTGCTACCACAGTTATGGTTATAAGCTTTGTAAATGCTGGATTAATGACATTAAAACAGTCTGTTAGTGTTTTGATGGGAGCTAATATAGGTACAACCATTACAGCTCAACTTATATCATTTAAGCTTAGTCATTATATTTTCCCAATAATTTTCATAGGCTTTTTACTGAATTTTTTAAGCAAGAAAAAACGAATGAAATATATTGGACAAGTAATATTTGGGTTTGGACTTTTATTATTAGGTTTAAGTTTAATGCAAGAGGCTATGTCACCTTTAAAGGACTATCCTCAATTTATTTCAGCTATCCAACAGTTAAGTAAATACCCTATTCTAGGAGTATTTGTTGGGATAGTAACAACTGCTTTAGTTCAATCAAGTAGTGCAACTATTGCTATTCTTATTGCGTTAGCAGCTCAAGGATTAATACCAATTGAAGCTGCTATTCCAATTCTTCTAGGTGATAATATAGGAACGTGTATTACTGCCCTTCTCGCATCAATAGGTGCGAATTTATCAGCTAAAAGAGCTGCAGCAGCTCACATTATTTTTAACGTGGCAGGGACTATTATTGTACTTATATTGCTGCCCGTTTTCATGAAATTTGTTTTACTTGTTTCTCCCCCTGATGACGTAGCAAGACAAATAGCCAACGCCCATACCTCTTTTAACATTTTTAATACTTTACTTTTCTTACCGTTAATCAGCGTTTTTGTAAGACTAATTATTAGGATTGTTCCTGGATCAGAGGAGATCAAACCAACTGGGCCTGTGTATCTTGACGACAGAATGTTAAAAACACCAGGTTTAGCCTTAGCATTAGCAACGAAAGAAATTATTAGAATGGCAAATCTTGCTAAAGATAACGTTAATATGGCAATGGAAGGCTTCTTTAAAGAAGATAATAAAATATTAGATGAAGTAATGAGAAATGAAGATATTATTGATGAATTAGAAAAGGAGATTACAAGATATCTGTCAAAAACGTCACAAAAAGGTATGACTAGTACCTCTTCAAAAAGACATACAGGTTTACTACATGCAGTTAATGATATTGAGAGGGTAGGAGACCACGCCGAGAATATTGCTCAGCTAGCTAGAATAAAGATTAATGAAAGGCTTCCAATTTCAGAATTTGCTTTGGAAGAATTAGAAAAAATGAAAATTTTATCATTAGAAGCCTATACGACTTCGATTAGTGCGTTAGAGGACGACAACATTACATTGGCAGATAGAGTTGTTGAATTGGAAAATGAAGTAGATATTATGGAAAAAACTTTGCGTAAAAGTCATATTAGACGTCTAAATTCTGGGAAATGTCATGCTGGATCTGGTGTTGTATTTTTGGATATAATTAGCAACCTGGAAAGAGTAAGCGATCACTCACACAATATTGCAGAAGTTGTTCTGGGGGAATTATAAGGGGGGCAATATAATTGACTTATATAGAAGCTGTACTTCTTGGTTTAATTCAAGGGTTAACTGAGTTTTTACCTGTAAGTAGTTCTGGCCACTTGGTAATCTTAAGTTCTATTCTTGGTGTTGAACCAGAGGGCTTAACATTTGAAGTGTTAGTACACTTCGGCACATTAATTGCAATATTAGTGGTTTTTAAAGATGATATTATAAGTTTAATTCGTAATCCATTTCAAAAATTAACATTGCTAATAATTGCTGGGTCAATACCTACAGCAATCATCGGACTTGCACTTGAAGATACCTTTGAAAGGATGTTTAGTTCTCTTCTTGTTGTTGGTTTTACCTTATTAGTAACTGGAACATTATTGTGGATAGCTGAGTCATTTAAAAACAATTATAAGGGCCTTGGCCAGATGAAATATAGAGATGCAGTTATTATTGGTCTTGCGCAAGGGGCTGCAATTACTCCTGGCATTTCAAGATCAGGAACAACAATTGCGATTTCCTTGGTTTTAGGGTTAGACAGAAAGACTGCTGCAAGATATTCATTTCTACTAGCTGTACCTGTAATATTAGGGGCTACCTTATTAAAAACTAAGGATTTACTATCAGAACCCATGACGACAACTGTATATGGTCCTTATATAGTTGGAACCATTACTGCAGCAGTTTCAGGGTACTTTGCAATAAAAATACTATTAAAATTTTTACAAGAGGGTAAGCTTAGATATTTTTCTGTTTATTGCTGGATAGTAGGAGCAACAATTATCCTACTAAATACTTTTGCTTCATAAACTAAGGCCACTAATATTTCCATGGATAAAGTATGCTTTTGTTGTGGAAAAAATTTAGGCCTCCTATATCAGTATATAGGAGGCCTAATTAGTACTAATATTATAAACGCTAAAGGATTTGAAATAATTATGTAGAAATATCATTTGAGGTGAGATTATGCAAATTTGGCAGAAAATAAAAGAGGAATCTCGAAGTGAAGTAGCTGCTATTTTATGGTTAGCATTTGCGGCCTTAAGTGGGATTAGCATATATGTGGTTGATATGGAAGTGGCATTTACTTCTAATTATTTTATAGGATTTTTTGGTTTATTTATAGCGCGAATATTTACAGGTCTAGTGGGACAAGCCAAGTATTTAGTACCACTATTGATGATTCTTTATGCAATTATGTTGTTTAAAAATAAAAAAGTATCAGGTATTTCAAATCAAGGATTTGGAATACTTTTAGCCTTTATTACAATTACAGTAGCATTACATATAAATATTACTAGCAGTACTCTTCCAATAAGTACTATTTTAGGTGAATCTATGGAAGGAATAGGTGGAGGATTAATTGGCGCAACATTTTCTATCATTTTCATTAAAATTTTTGGTGTTTTTGGTAGTTATATAATTATAGTAACATCGTTATTACTATCATTCATGCTTCTTACCAATACTCATCTTATTGGCCTTTTAGCTTCGACATTTGCAGTATTTAGAAATAGCTTTACTAAAATGGGAAATGGTCTTTCACAATTCCTATTTGATGAAGAAAATACTTCTACAGCAAAAATTTCAACAAAGAAGAAAAATAAAAAAGTAAAATCAAAAGCTGTTCCTGTTGTTCATATGTATCAAGATTCAGAAGAAGACAGCGACTATGAGGATGAAGAAAAGGATAAGTTAGTGTCTATTTCGGAAGAAAATGAAACAAAGGAGATTGAAGAAATTGGAAGCCCTATTGGAGTACCTGGTTTATATAATAATACAAGTAGTGAATTTACCTTACCACCAATTTCATTGCTTCAGAGAAATATTAAACTAAAAAATCCTAGAATGAATAAAGATATATCTGAAAAGGTTAGACAATTAGAAGAAACCCTCGCAAGCTTTGGAGTTAAATGTAAAGTTTCACAGGTGAGCTGTGGTCCTGCAATTACAAGGTTCGAAATACAACCTGAGACTGGAACTAAAGTTAGTAAGATAGTAAATCTATCAGATGATATTGCATTAAACTTGGAAGCATCTCAAGTAAGAATTGAAGCCCCTATACCTGGGAAAGCTGCAGTTGGTATAGAAGTCCCCAATAAGGAAGTTGCAATTGTTAGCTTTCGCGAAGTTCTAGAAAGTCCCCAATTTATAGAGAATTCATCAAAAATAGCTGTTGGCCTTGGAATGGACATAGCTGGGAAAGTAGTGGTAGCAGATTTATCAGCTATGCCTCATCTATTGGTTGCTGGTGCTACAGGGTCCGGTAAAAGTGTGTGTATGAACTCATTAATTTGTAGTTTATTATTTAAAGCACTACCCACAGAGCTGAAGCTCTTAATTATTGACCCGAAAATGGTGGAACTTACTAATTTTAATGGTATTCCCCATCTAATTGCACCTGTAGTAACAGACTCTAAAAAAGCTGCAACAGCTTTACGTTGGATGGTTAATGAAATGGAAAACCGATATGAGATGTTTGCTGCTGCGGGAGTAAAGGATATTACACGTTTTAATAATTTGAAAGCACAGGAAGACCCTGAAGGTCAACAACCTGCACTTCCATATATAGTAATACTAATAGATGAATTAGCAGACTTGATGATGGTATCCCCAGCAGATGTCGAAGATGCAATATGCCGATTAGCACAAATGGCAAGAGCAGCAGGAATTCACTTAGTTGTAGCGACTCAAAGACCTTCTGTTGATGTCATAACTGGTCTTATAAAAGCTAATATACCATCTAGAATTGCCTTTGCAGTATCATCTCAAGTTGATTCTAGAACAATATTAGACATAGGTGGTGCAGAAAAACTACTAGGTCAGGGAGATATGTTATACTTCCCGATGGGAAAACCTAAGCCTGTCAGAGTTCAAGGCGCTTATGTTTCAGATAAAGAGGTCGAAAAAATAGTTAAATTTTTAAAGGTACAAGGTGCTCCAAAATATGAAAATGTACTTGAAGAAAAAAATCCTCCCAAGAAGCAGCTAGAAATAGATGATGAATTGCTTCCTGAAGCAACGAGAATATTACTTGAGAGTAACCAAGCATCTATCTCTTTGTTACAGAGGAGATTGCGAATAGGGTATACAAGGGCTGCTAGGTTAATAGACTTAATGGAAGAGAAAGGTATAGTAGGTGGGTATGAAGGAAGTAAACCGAGGGCGCTTTTAATTGGCTGGGAAGAGTACAAAGATATGTTTAAAAACTTTTAATCCTTTATTAATCTGCAGGAAAATTCGATACTAATGAAGAAAGTCTATACTGTTAGACATAATTATGATTAGATTTGACCTAGTATCTATAATGAGAGGGGGGTGCTTTTAATGTCAGGCGTAGGAGAGAAGTTGAGGGAACGAAGGATTAGTCTAGGACTATCAATAGAACAAGTAGAAGAATATACAAAAATAAGGAGATTTTATATAGAAGCAATAGAAAATAATGAGTATAAAGTTCTACCAGGCAAAGTATATATAATAGGTTTTTTGCGTAGTTATTGCAAATTACTAGATCTTGACCCCACAGAAATTTTAGAGGAGTTTAATCAATCATGGATTGATACAGATAATGTTTCCAAGTACGTAGAAGAAACTTCTTATAGACAAAAAAAGTCTCCAAAAGTTAATTTTAATTATAGTAAATTAGTAAGGTTTGGAATACTTGTTTTAGCAGTAATTGTGTTAATAGGAATTAATAAAATATGGAATAATACAATTCCTAGTCCACCGCCCCCAAATGATACAATAATAAGTGAACCAAATGAGAATAATGAAGATGAAACACCAAATGAGGATATTAATACTGAACCTGAATATGCTGGTGTAAATATTGAAGTAATACCTGAAAGAGGAGACTGTTGGTTAGAAGTTTCAATAAATAATACAATTGTATTTTCACGTATAATAACACAAGGGGAAGATAGCCTTATTTTTGAAGATGAAAATGGAATAAATATGGTGTTTGGAGATGCAGGCGCCGTTGATATAGTGTATAATGGACAATTAATTGAACCAATAGGTAATGATGGTGAAGTTGTTAGAAAAACTTTTTCAATAGAAGATGATATCTAAAGGAGCAATGTTATGTCTTTAAAAGTAGCATTAATCACACTAGGGTGTGCAAAAAATACTGTAGATTCAGAAGTAGTAAAGGGATTGCTTTTAGCTGATGGTTTTAAATGGCAAGAAAACATTAAGAAAGCTGATGTAATTCTTATAAATACATGTGGATTTATAAAAGATGCCAAGGAACAATCAATTGAAACAATTTTAAGTGTAGCATCAGAGAAAAAGGTTTTTCAAAAATTAGTTATTTTTGGTTGTCTAGCTCAAAGATATTCTACAGAGATAAGCATAGAAATTCCAGAAGTTGATGGAATCGTAGGAAATGATCAGATAGACAGGTTGCCAGATATTATAAGGGAACTTTTCGGTGGGGAAAAAGTTTTTGCAGTTAAAGATGCTATGGAGTTTAAACGTGAAGGGTTCGTTAACAGAGAAAGAGTGGAGGATGGGTATTTTAGTTATCTTAAAATAGCAGATGGATGCGATAACTATTGTTCATATTGCGTTATACCACTAGTAAGAGGAAACTATAGAAGTAAATTACCGGAGGACATTATCAAAGAAACAAAATACTTAGTAAATAAAGGATTTAAAGAAGTTATTCTGATTGCTCAAGATATTGGGCAGTATGGGAAAGACATAAATTCTAATTATAATTTACCTAGCCTTTTGAAAGACTTAACTAAAATTCAGGATCTAAAATGGTTGAGACTTCTATATTGTTATCCAAATTACTTAAGTGATGAATTGCTCTATACGATAGCTGAAGAAGAAAAAATTTGTAAGTACTTAGATATACCACTCCAACACTTAAGTGATGATGTTCTAAAAAGAATGGGAAGAACATTTTTAAGTGAGGATATCAATAACTTGGTTGCAAAAACAAAAAAGATTTTGCCTGATATAGCACTTCGTAGTACATTTATTGTTGGCTTTCCCGGGGAAAATAAGAGAGACATTGAAATACTTAGTGATGGATTAAAAGAATTAAAGTTTACATGGAGTGGTTTCTTTACCTATTCACAAGAAGAAGGGACTCCAGCTGCTATAATGCCTAATCAGGTTCCAGAAGAAATAAAATTGGAAAGAGTATCAAAAGTAAAAGAAATACAAGATAAAGTAACAATTGAAGAAATTGAAAAATATGTTGGTAGAAGAATACCTGTATTAATTGAAGAAAAAATACCTAATGAGCAGGATTGGTATTTAGGAAGAAGTTATTTGCAAAGCCCAGAGATTGATGGTCAAGTATATATCAATTTAAAAACAGTTAAACAAAACAAGATTGGTAATATAATACCTGTAGATATTATTGGTTCTACCAACATTGATTTGATAGGAGAGGTTACAGATGAATCTTGCCAACAGAGTCACCTTGGCTAGGATATTTTTAGTTCCAATTTTTATGTTTTTCATACTAATTAGAATTCCATTTGGGGAATACATCGCAGCTGCGATATTTGTGCTGGCTGCCAGTACAGATGGATTAGACGGATATATAGCACGTGCGAGGAAAGAAGTAACAAAATTTGGTAAATTAATGGATCCCCTTGCGGACAAGCTTCTAGTATCAGCAGCTTTAATCTCTTTGGTAGAGATTAATCTTGTGCCAGCTTGGATTGCGGTAATAATTATTGGGCGTGAGTTTGCAGTAACGGGTTTAAGATCCATTGCAGCAAGTGATGGTGTGATAATCTCTGCAAGTAAATTGGGCAAGGTTAAAACAGTAACACAGATAGTAGCTATTGTAGCCATTATACTCAATGATTTATTTGTCAACCTTTTCAATATTCCATTTAACATAGGTGAGATTTCAATCTATATAGCGGTTATCTTTACATTATGGTCTGGAGTTGACTATTTTGTAAATGGGTGGAAAGTTTTAAAACTAAATAAATAAATTGTACAGCAGATCCATATGGGGATTATCCTCATATGGTTTTTTTGTTCCATCTATTTCATAAGGATATATATTAAACTTTAAGTTATAATGAGGAATGTATCAAATTACAGGTCAAGGGGGAGGAACGTATATGAAAATTAAAGGATTTAGCCTACCTGTAATAATAATAGCCTTTGTGTTAGCGCTAGGTGTGTTTATGTCCTTAAACTGGGTTTATACTGAAATGGCAGTTAAAAAACCTCTTGGGCAAGAGATTTCTGAGGTAGATGGTGTGAGGAACTATACTATTGAAAAAGGTACAGAAGGACTGATTTTAACAGTAGAATTAGATATGGTAAACAATATTCAAACAGCTTACTCAAATCTAAATGAAATAGGCCATTCTCATGTCAAGGATAACGAAGGATTTGAAATTAGAATAGTAGATAACCCAAATAATGAGTTAATAACAGTATGGAATGAAATACAGTATTATGCATATCAGTCTTTGGCTCAAGGTGATTTTGTAACCTTGAAGGATAGCATGCAAAGCTTAGTACAAAACGATGAAAATATTGACTATCAAGTGTATATTAATGATACTCATTTATTTATTCAGGTCCAATCCCATGAAAACTATATCTATAGGATAATGCAGCGAACTAACACTAATCTATAAAGTGGGAGAGGTTTAATATGTTAAAAGGAAAGTTAAAAGAAATTATTATTGGTACCGGTATAGCAGCAGTTACATTTCTAGCAATTCAAGGATTTAATATTTTCCCGATTTTATTATTTGCAGTTTTTGGAGGAATGTTGTTTTTCATTCTTAAGAAAAATGGTGTGTTAAATGTGGGAGGAAGAGGAAAAAGGATTGCTAACTCATCAGCAATTCAGTTTAAGGATATTGGGGGACAAAGAAGTGCTAAACAAGAATTAAAAGAGGCCTTAGACTTTATTATTAAAGATAAAGATATATCTATAATGGGTATTAGGCCATTAAAAGGTTTGTTACTGACAGGTCCTCCTGGTACTGGTAAGACGCTTTTAGCAAAGGCTGCAGCAAATTATACAGAAGCAGTATTCATGTCTGCAAGTGGTAGTGAATTTATTGAAATGTATGCAGGGGTGGGAGCACAAAGAGTAAGAAATCTATTCAAAAAAGCTGAAGAGACTGCAATCAAAGAAAAAAAGACACGCGCAGTAATCTTTATTGATGAAATAGAGGTTTTAGGAAGCAAACGAGGACAAAACAGTAACCATATGGAGTACGACCAAACCCTAAATGAGCTTCTTGTTAAAATGGATGGTTTAGATAGCAATGATCTAGATATAAAAATATTAATTGTTGGTGCTACCAATAGGGTAGACATGCTAGATGAGGCTTTGTTACGTCCTGGTCGATTTGATAGAGTGGTAAGAGTTGATTTACCTGAAAAAGAAGCTAGGATGCAGATTTTACAAATTCATACAGGAAATAAACCTTTAGCTCCTGATGTGGATTTAGAACAAATTGCTAGAGACACTTTTGGTTTTTCAGGTGCTCATTTAGAAAGCGTAGCAAATGAAGCTGCAATTTTGGCATTAAGAGAAGTAAGTATTGATATAAAGCAAAAACATTTTGAAGAAGCAGTAGACAAAGTAATGCTTGGGGAAAAAACTGATCGGAAGCCTTCAAAAGAAGAAAAATATCGCATAGCCGTACATGAAATAGGGCATGCAATAATAAGTGAATCTGTAAGACCTGAATCTGTATCCCATATAACTATTACTTCAAGAGATAGTGCCCTTGGCTACATGCGACAAAAGCCTGCAGAAGATATGTATTTATATACATTAGATTATTTAGAAAATCAGATAAAAATACTTTTAGCAGGAGCTTCTGCTGAAGTGATTATTTTAAAATGCAAGAGTACAGGCTCAGGAAATGATTATAATGAAGCCTTGAAAATGGTTAAAAGAATTATATTTAATGGAATGTCTACTCTGGGAATAATAAGTCCTGAGGATATAAGTAAAAACTTATTAGGTAAACAGTGTCAATTAATACTTCGTGAACAAGAAGATACTGTCAATCAAATATTAGAAGATAATCTTGCTGCATTGACTAAACTCAGCCAGAAACTTGTAGATGATGAATATGTTAATGGAGAAGACCTAAGAAACTATTTAAATTAATCAAGTGACTGTTTCTCACTAAACCTATAACAAAAGTTTGTTATAGGTTCTTTTTTATGCTATAAATTGATTAAACAACATAACCTAAGGAGTAGTAAATGAAAAATTTAGAGTCTTTGGTAAAACAGTTAAAAGGAAATAATATTAAGGTTGCAGTTGCTGAATCGTGTACTGGTGGATTACTTGCAGCAGAATTAACAAGTATTCCTGGCAGCTCTGAATTTTTTGAAATAGGATTAATTACATATAGTAATGAAGCAAAAATCAATCTACTTGGAGTGAAAAACAGTACAATCCAACAATATGGGGCAGTTAGTGAAAATACTGCTAAAGAAATGGCCCTAAGGATAAGAGATATTGCTAATGCACATATTGGTATAGCTATAACAGGGATTGCTGGGCCGGGAGGAGGAAGTAAGGATAAACCTGTTGGTCTCGTGTATATCGGAATTGCTATGGAGAATAATATTTTAATATATAAACATCTATTTGCAGGAAACCGGAAAAATATTAGAAAACAGTCTGTTTCCTCTGCTATAGCGAATTCTCTCTTATTATTGATGGAAGAAAGGTGAATACATGATTTCCAAAGAAACATGGTTAATCCTTATATTAATAGTAGTAACAACTTTTACATTTGTTACACTTTTTGGGGACATGAGTTTTAGCATTGAGGGTTTTGAGTTTAGATTATCTTTAGAGATATTTGATGATGGATTAACAGAAATTAGCATTCCACCTGTGGGTATTATTAGTGCGAAAACTCATCAGACTCCCATAAAACTGGGTGTTACCCTTATAAATATAGATATAGATTTACTTCAAGAGCTTATTGAAGAACCAATAGATCAAGCAGACTTCGTGGACAAGGTAATCAATGAAGTTAGGTGGCATGCAGGACTATTTATTGCAAGAATGCTTTTGATTGCATTCATAGGTGGTGCTTTCGCCATGCTTTTGCTACACAAGCGAGATGTATTTGATTATTTAAAAGCGGCTCTTATGGGTTTTGGGATAATGGCAATTTTACTAACTGGGACCTTTTACACATATAACATTAATGAGTTTTCTAATCCACAATATAGAGGTGTAATTAAAGCTGCTCCATGGATGATAGGATTTGCACAAGAAGCATTTGTAAAGGTAGATAAATTAGGAGAGCAACTCAAAGTTAGTGCTGATAGTCTCTATGAGTTATTTGAAAAAGTTGATCTAGTTAGACCAATAGGAGAATTTGCTGATACAATAAAGGTCCTTCATGTTTCCGATATACATAATAATCCTGCTGCTTTTGAGTTTATTAAACAGGTTTCCGAAAGCTTTGAAGTAGATATAATCATAGATACAGGAGATATTTCTGATTTTGGGAGTCCATTAGAGGCAATTTTACTTGAAAAAATTAATAATTTTACAATTCCGTATCTATTTGTGGCAGGAAACCATGATTCCCCTGAAATTATTTCAGCAATGGAACTTATAAATAATGTTGTAGTTGTAAATGATGAAATTGTCAATATTAAAGGATTTAATATTTTAGGTATTCATGATCCCGCTGCAGTTTCAAGTGCTTTAGTTCCCCCAAATGAAGAAACAGTATTTGAGTATATACTAAGGGCAGAAATGATATTAGGAAATTTTGAAGCTACTCCAGATATCTTTATGGTTCATCATCCGCATATAGCAGAGGCATTTGTGAATCGAATACCAGTTATATTGCATGGACATCGGCATAGGGTTTCAATAAAAAGTGATGCTGAAAGTGTTATAATTGATGCGGGTACTACAGGGGCTGCGGGAATCAAGGGATTGCAAAGTAAAACAGAAGTACCGTATAGTGTAGTTTTATTACATTTCATTAGAAAAGAAGAGGAAGAAAATACTATATTGAGGGCAGCTGATGTTATTAAAGTATTCAACTTAGAAGGTGGATTTAATATACAAAGGACAATTTTTGATTAAATGATTGTTAAAAGTTAAGATATATGAATTAAATAATTTGTAAATTGTTGACAGTATATAGTATATAAAATATAATTTAAAAGAACAATTGTTTGGCTTAGGATGGGAAAGGGGAGAATTTTTTATGTCTGATAAAGAACAAGCTTTAAAAGCTGCTTTGGGGCAGATAGAAAAACAATTTGGCAAGGGTTCCATTATGAAATTGGGAGAGGCTAGTGCAAGAATGCATATTGAAGTTATTTCAAGTGGGGCCATCTCGCTTGATCTTGCATTAGGTATTGGTGGTCTTCCTAGGGGGAGAATTATTGAGATTTATGGCCCTGAGTCTTCTGGTAAGACAACAGTTGCACTACATGTAATAGCAGAAGCACAAAAAAAGGGTGGAATAGCTGCATTTATAGATGCTGAACATGCCTTAGATCCTACATATGCAAGAAACCTAGGTGTAGATATTGATAACCTCTTAATATCTCAGCCCGATACAGGTGAACAGGCATTAGAGATAGCTGAGGCACTTGTAAGAAGTTCAGCTGTTGATATAATTGTGGTGGATTCTGTAGCAGCATTAGTTCCAAGAGCTGAAATCGAAGGCGAAATGGGAGATTCCCATGTGGGATTACAGGCAAGATTAATGTCGCAGGCATTGAGAAAACTTGCTGGATCTATTAATAAATCCAAAACTGCAGCCGTTTTTATTAACCAACTTAGGGAAAAAGTTGGAATTATGTTTGGAAATCCGGAAGTCACACCCGGTGGCAGAGCGTTAAAGTTCTATTCTTCTGTTAGATTAGAGGTAAAAAGGATAGAAACTTTAAAAAATGGAACAGATATGGTTGGAAATAGAACAAGAGTTAAGGTAGTAAAAAATAAGGTTGCTCCTCCATTTAAACTAGCAGAGTTTGATATTATATATGGCAAAGGCATTTCAAAAGAAGGAGATATCATCGACGTTGCAACAGAAATGAATATAATAAACAAAAGTGGTTCCTGGTATTCATATGAAAAGGAAAGACTAGGACAAGGGCGTGAAAATGTAAAAGAGTTTCTTATGAATAATAAAACAATACTAGATGAAATTGAAACTAAGATCCGTGAGGAATTTAAAAAGAGAGTTAGTCCCAAAACAGAATCTTAAAAACACTAAAATGTTCAGACTTAAAAACACTAAAATGTTCAATAATCTTGACAACTCTAATAAAAACAAATACAATTGAAAAGCAGGAAAATGTGAATTAGAAACACTACCAACCAATGGTTATTATATATAACATTAGAATAATACTTGAGGACTGTTTATTATTGGGATGTATTTTTAAAATAAAAGAGTCTTCTATATTAAATTATGTTTTGGTAGTATGTTTCTATGCCGAGTTTTCTTGATGCTCGGTTTATTTTATGTCAGCAAAATAGAAGCAGTAGGAGGTGAATAGTATTTATTCCCCAGAAAGAATATTAATAATTGGTGTGATTGTTGTTATTTCTTTGGTAATTGGCTATTTAATTAGAAAATATATCGCAGAAGCAAAAATTACATCTGCAGAAGAAGCAGCTAAAAAGATAGTAGAAGAAGCAAAAAAGGATGCAGAAGCAAAAAAGAGAGAAGCAATTTTAGAAGCAAAGGAAGAAGTTCATAGGTTAAGAAATGAGCTTGAAAGAGAAAGTAAAGATAGAAGAAATGAGCTTCAAAGGCTAGAAAGAAGATTAGTACAAAAAGAGGAATCTCTTGATAAAAAGGTAGATTCAATTGAGAGAAAAGAAGAATATATGCAAAAGAAAGAGAATGAGCTTGAAAATGTTAGAAAAGAACTTGTAGAGGCCTCCCATAGACAAAAAGGGGAATTAGAAAGAATTTCAGGTATGACCTCTGAGGAAGCCAAACAGATATTACTGGGTAATGTGGAACAAGAAATCAAACATGAAATGGCTATTTTGATAAAGGAGTTAGAAAACCAGGCTAAAGAAGAAGCCGATAAAAAAGCAAAAGAAATTATAACTCTGTCAATCCAGAGGTGTGCAGCTGATCATGTTGCTGAAACTACAGTATCTGTGGTGGTTCTCCCCAATGATGAAATGAAAGGTCGCATAATAGGACGAGAAGGTAGAAACATTAGGACACTAGAAACACTTACTGGTATAGATTTAATTATTGATGATACACCAGAAGCAGTAATCTTGTCAGGTTTCGACCCGATTCGTCGTGAGGTTGCTAGAATTGCTCTTGAAAAGTTAATTCTTGATGGTAGAATTCACCCTGCTCGAATTGAAGAAATGGTAGAAAAAGGTAAAAAGGAAGTAGAGCAAAAAATCCGGGAAGAGGGAGAGCAGGCGACCTTTGAAACAAATATTCATGGCCTTCATCCAGAGTTAGTTAGACTTTTAGGACGTTTACATTACCGTACAAGTTATGGACAAAATGTTCTGAAGCATTCCATAGAAGTAGCTCATTTAGCTGGAACGATGGCTTCTGAGTTAGGTGTAGATGTTCAATTAGCAAAAAGAGCTGGTCTCTTACATGATATAGGCAAGGCTGTTGATCATGAAGTAGAAGGGCCTCACGTACAACTTGGGGTAGATTTAGCTAAAAAGTATAAGGAATCTTCTGCAGTTATTCATGCAATAGGTGCGCATCATGGTGATATTGAGGCTCATAGTATTGAAGCAGTTTTGGTTCAAGCTGCTGATACAATTTCAGCTGCAAGGCCAGGTGCACGTAGGGAGACATTAGAGTCATATATCAAACGTCTTCAAAAGTTAGAAGAAATTGCCGATTCATTTGAAGGTGTTGAAAAATCATATGCAATACAAGCAGGAAGAGAAGTTAGGATAATGGTTAAACCTGATAGAATAGATGACATACAATCCGTGACCCTAGCAAGGGACTTAGTTAAGAAGGTTGAACAAGAGCTAGAGTATCCTGGACAAATAAAAGTTGTGGTTATCAGAGAAACTAGAGCAGTTGATTATGCAAAATAACGGTCATAAAGACCGTTATTTCTTTTTGCAGTTTTCTTGGAAATTTTTGTTCCATATAAATAATTATTTATAGCAGGAGTTTTATAAGAATATGAAGAAAAGATAATAAGATTAATTAGCTCAAAAGAGATAGAGGAGTGGTGATATAGTGTCTTTACGTTACAAAAGTGGGAAACAGGTATCTGATGGTGTTGGCTTACTAATATCAATGCTTGTTAGGTACCCGGAAATTAGTAGTATATGCTGTGAACCAGATTCAAGAGAAATAAAGTTTACTTTTTTATTAAACGATAATGACAATAATATTAGTGAGTTTTCCTCATTAATAGATAAATGTCTTAGCACCCTTTATTATTTAGAAAAAGGACAAGTAGTTAATCCGTTCAACATAAAATACAGTACTTGTGGAAGATTAACTGTATTAGATATATATAGAAAAATGGAAAATCTTTCTGCTCAAGAGGTAAATCTTATAATTTCATTAACGCAAGATTATTTTAAGAATTCCATTGTAGTAGAAGTAGAAGAGCTTACAAAAGAAGATCAGCTTTTTCAAGAAGATCTAATTGGAACAATGCTAGACAATCTTGGTCATGAAATGATGAACCAAAAGCTTTTTGCATTTAGGGAAGAAGGAAAAGTAATGGTTTTTAATAAATAATAGATATAGTCGGAGGGCTAGAATTTGAAGTTTTTATTTATTGGAGATATTGTTGGTAAACCAGGCAGAAGTATTATTAAAAATATGTTGCCACAGCTAGAAGCAGAATTTAATGCCGATATGATTATAGCAAATGCAGAGAATGCTGCCGGAGGAAATGGATTAACAGCACAGGTTGCTAATGAGCTTTATAATGATGGAGTTGACTTTATTACATTGGGAAACCATGTTTGGGATAAGAAAGATATTATTAGTTTCATTGATACAGAAGAGAAAATTGTAAGGCCAGCCAATTATCCGCCAGCAACTCCTGGTAAAGGGTACAAGATAATTACGAAAAACAATATAAAAATATGTATTGTAAATATTCAAGGCCGTGTATATATGCAAGCATTAGAATGTCCATTTAGAACTATGGATATAATCCTATCACAAATTATTGACCAAACAAATATAGTTATTGTAGATATTCATGCAGAGGCTACTTCTGAGAAGATGGCTTTAGGCTATTATCTAGATGGAAAAGTTTCAGCTGTCTTAGGAACGCATACTCACATCCAAACAGCGGATAATAAGATTTTACCAAAAGGGACAGCTTACATAACTGATGTTGGAATGACTGGCCCATATGAATCTGTCTTAGGCATAAAGAAGGAAAATATTATTTCAAGATTTTTAACCCAAATGCCAAATCGTTTTGAGGTTGCTACAGGTTTATCACAGTTAAATGGAGTGTTTATTGAAGTAGATGATCTATCCGGCAAAACTGTAAAAATAGAGAGATTACAAAAATATTTTGAATAATATATTAAAATAAATATTTCAATAAAAGGATTTTTTTAAACTGAGAAGAATATATTAAATTTAGAAGGGTATCCAATTTTCAATGAAACAATTAAGGGAGGTTAGTTAATGAATGTATTGAAAGTTTCAGCAAAATCAAGTCCAAATTCTGTAGCAGGTGCTTTAGCAGGGGTTTTAAGAGAGAAAGGTGCTGCTGAAATGCAAGCAATAGGTGCAGGTGCACTTAATCAGGCAGTAAAAGCAGTAGCAATTGCAAGGGGATTTGTAGCTCCTAGTGGAATGGACCTTATTTGTATACCCGCATTTACAGACATTCTAATTGACGGAGAGGAAAGAACTGCTATTAAGTTAATTGTTGAACCGAGATAATATATACTATAATTAAGTTTTAATGCCTGTTTGTTCCGCAAGGAGTAGACAGGTTTTTATATGAGCTTATTGCTAAGGGGGAATTATGAGTGAGTAATATTAAGATAGTAGATAGTCATTGTGACACCCTATTGAAAATAAATTCAGGTGAAATTGATTTTTTTAAAAATGCTGCTGCCCATGTAGATCTACCAAAACTTAGCCAATCTGGTGTTGTGATTCAGTTTATGGCAGTATATATTCACTCAGTCTATAAACCTGGCTTAAGCTTAAGAAGAAGTTTGGAACTCATAAATAACTTTTTAGATATTGCCAAGGATCCAAAGCTAATACATATTAAAAACAAAGAGGATCTTGAGATAGTTATCTCCAAGTATCCTGAAAAAACAGGCATCCTCCTCTCTCTAGAAGGGGCAGAGCCGATTGAAAGTATTCCTATGTTAGATATTTTTGCACATCTTGGAGTAAGAAGTATAGGACTTACATGGAATCATCGAAATATGATAGCTGATGGATGTAATGAAACCGGTGGACTAACCTCTTTTGGAAAACAAATAGTAAACAGAATGACTGAATTGGGTATATTATGTGATATATCTCATTTGTCCCCTGCAAGTTTTTGGGATGTAATTAGTATTACACAGAATCCACTAATAGCATCACATTCGAATTGCCATGCTTTATGTCCTCATCTAAGAAATCTTACCGATAATCAGATCAAGGAAATAGCAAAGACTGGTGGTATTATATCTATTACCTTTTACCCTGATTTTATAGGTTTAAAGCAAGATGTAAATTCAATTGTAGCCCATATAAGACATGTAACCGACTTAGTGGGAGTTGACCATGTTGGGATCGGGTCAGATTTTGATGGGGCTGATTTTTCTATCAATAATTTGGAGGATTCCTCAAGATTACCAAACTTAATAAAAGTACTCAAACAAAATGGTTTTAATGACCAGGAAATAGCAAAGGTAATGGGAAATAATATAATAGGACTTCTTAAAAAGACTCTTCCTAGGAGGTAATTATGGGTGCTGACTTACATGTTCACACAACAGCATCAGATGGGACGTTAAAAGCCTATGAATGTATACAAAAGGCTGTTGATATTGGATTGGAAGCAATTTCAATCACAGATCACGACACAGTAGAAGGTATAGATGAAGCTATAGAAACATCTAAACGTTACTCTGATTTTATCTTTGTTTCAGGAATAGAACTGAGTACTGAATATGATGATACAGAGGTTCATGTTCTTGGGTATCTTATAGATCATTACTGTACAGATCTTAAAATATTTCTAAATAAAATGAAGGCAGAAAGAGAAGAAAGATCTAAGAAAATAGTTAAAAAGCTAAATGAAATTGGAATAAAAATAAGTTTTGAGGAATTAAAAGGTCATGTAAATAGTGGCACTATTGGCAGGCCTCATATTGCTCAATTACTGGTCGAAAAGGGTCATACCAATACCATAAAAAATGCATTTGATAAATTCTTGTTAAAAGGTCGAGCAGCCTTTGTGCCACGAAAAAAAGTCAGTCCAGAAGAAGCAATACAGATAATTCTAAAAGCTAATGGATTACCTGTCTTAGCCCATCCAGTGTTTTTAAATAATAAAAAACAGATAACTGATGTTTTAAAATTAGGATTTGTTGGAGTTGAAGTTGAGTACCCGAACCATTATATTGAATTTAAAAGGTGGTTAAGCTTAATAGCTAAAGAAATGGATTTGCTTACTACTGGAGGTTCTGATTTTCATGGAGGGTTTAAGGGAACGGAGTTAGGTAGTCATACAGTAAATATTTCTGTAATTCGTGAACTACAAAGACTTAAGGGGGAGAGAGAGTAATGCAATTTTCTAAAAGAATAGAAAAAATGCATGCATCCATTTTTTCCCACATGGATGCATTAAAAAGGCAAGTTGAAGAGAAAAAAGATCTAAAGGTAATAAACTTGGGGATTGGTAGTCCAGACAGGGCACCTTCCATTGAAGTGAGACAAGCGCTTAGTGAGTGGGTAATGAATGAAGATAGTTATAGGTATCCATTAACTGATGGAACAGAAGAGTTACGTAAAGCTATAGCAAAATGGTATTGGGATAGGTTTAAGGTTAAATTAAACTATGAAAATGAAGTGCTGGTATTAATGGGTTCGCAAGATGGACTAGCCCATGTTTGTCAGGCTATCTTAGACCCAGGAGACATAGCCTTGGTTCCGGATCCAGGTTATCCAGTTTATTCAGCTGGTGTACTTTTAGCAGATGCAATAAAATATCCAATGGCATTAACCCAAGATAACAACTTTTTACCAATATATGAAGATATTCCTGAGGAAGTTTGTGGCATGGCTAAAATAATGTTTTTAAATTACCCTGGTAACCCGATTCCTGCTCCGGGGACTATAGAATTTTTTCAAGATACAGTAAGGTTTGCACAAAAAAACTCAGTTATTATCTGTCATGATAATGCCTATTCTGAGTTAGCCTATGATGGTTTTGTACCTGCAAGCTTTTTGCAAGCAGAAGGGGCAAAGGAAGTAGGAGTAGAATTTCATTCTTTTTCAAAAACTTTTAATATGGCTGGCTGCAGAATTGGTTTTGTAGTGGGCAATAGCCAAACAATTAGAGCGTTAACTAATGTGAAGGCTAATATTGACTATGGTGTTTTTTTACCAGTTCAAAAAGCGGCTGAAGTGGCTTTAGATAGCTATAAGGAATGGGTAATTGATAATAGTATGGTATATCAAAAAAGAAGAGATATACTAGTAAATGGATTACAGAAAATAGGTTGGGATATAGAAAAACCTAAAGCTTCCATGTTTTTATGGGCACAATTACCATCGGGTTATACTAATAGTCAAGAATTTGCCGAAGATCTGCTAGAGGAAGTAGGAGTGTTGGTTATTCCTGGAGTAGCATTCGGTAAACACGGAGATGGTTATGTTAGAATAGCACTTGTGCAGGAAGAAAATTTGTTGTTAGATGCAGTAGAAAAAATAAAAACCTTTTTAAATAGGAAATAATTATTTAACATTAGAATATAAATATGACTAAGGGCTATAATATTATATTCTAGGAGGACTATAGTGGATTACCACAACCAGGATTATTTAATTAAAAAAGTTGAAGAATTAGAAGATAAAATCCACCAATTACGGGTAAGTAGGAGAATTTTAATGAATCTTATAGAAAACATTGAAAAGGAGAAGAATTTTACCATTGCTCAATTAGCTAAGGAAAATAGGAAGCTAAAGCTTTCTAACGCAAGGTATGCAAAGAGAATACTAGATTTAAAAAAGAATTGTGTGATTCATAATAATGATATATTTGGTTAAACTAGGTGTACCAAGGGGGACATTCCTCAGCCACAGAGTATGGCCTTAAAAGAGGTGTGTCCCCATACATTAAAGAGGAGGTTTATCTGATGCATAAGAATTATGTGTCTAGAGCTCCATGGAGCTTACAGCCTAGTTTAAAGCAAATGACAGAAGAAGTAGGTATTAACTTTGATGATTTTATTAAATGCTTAAAAGATAATAAAAGTGATATGGAGATGTCACACGAGTTTAGTGTTGATGACGAAATTATAAAACACTTAAAAGAACATTTTGAAAAATATGGAGTTCAATCAATTGTAGGACAGGATTAAGAAAAAATTCCTGTCTTATACTTTTAAAGGGGGTATAAAGTATGGAGAGGAGAAATATTTATTACAAGGTTTTAGACTATCCTGTAGTACAATATATAACTTTAAGACAGAAGATTCTGTATTCTGGGGATGTTAAAGATACTCGAACTGATATTAAGATGATACAGACTGAGGCAGAATTAGAGAGTTATATTAAATTCTATAAAATTGATAGTTTCGATACAGCAGTTGATTTTAATAACAATATAGTCGTAATTGCTTTAAATTACTCTATTAGCGACACTAAATATAGAACTAATAGGGTATATACTTTTGGTAACGTAGAAGTAGCTAGAATACAAATTTCAAGTTTTTCAAAGGATCTTTTTTATCGAAAACAATTGTATTTTTTGTGCTATGATTGGCAAGGTGAAAAGCTTCCAATCTATAGGCAAGTTTATTTGCTAGATTAAATAACCTGTATAATATTCATTTATACCATAGTATAATAACCTAAAAAGCCTCTATAAACTATAGAGGCTTTTTAGGTATCCAGTTGTTTTTAATTTGAGATAGTGATAAAATGTATTTTAAAATATATGGGAAGTGTGTGTAAATAAATGTTTTCAAAATTACTGTTAATCTTTATTGGAGTACCATTAATTGAACTTGCTTTATTGCTAAAAATAGGCCAATTAATTGGGATTGGGTATACTATTTTAATAATAGTCCTGACAGGTTTTGTAGGAGTCTTACTTGCTAAGCAACAAGGCTTTATAGTGGTTAAGCAACTTCAGAATTCTCTATCATATGGACAAATGCCAGGGGATGCTATACTAGACGGTATATTCATATTCGCAGGGGGTTTAGTTTTACTTACACCTGGTTTAATTACTGATATTTTTGGGTTTCTATGTCTATTGCCAGGTTCAAGAAGGTTTTTTAAAGATTACTTAAAAAATCTTCTTAAACACTATTTAGCAACAGGTCACGTACGAATAATCATGAAGTGAACTCGTTCAGTCAAAGCTGAACACCATAAAATATTTTAGATATTAAAAAACAGGAGGAAAACTATACATATGGATAATATAGTAAAAGAAGGACTCGCTTTTGATGATGTTTTACTGATGCCACAAGCTTCTGAAGTATTGCCTGGAGATGTTGACACATCTACATATTTTACTAAGAAAATTAAACTAAATGTTCCCATTGTAAGTGCTGGGATGGATACAGTTACTGAGGCTAGGTTAGCAATTGCTATAGCAAGAGAAGGTGGAATAGGTGTGATCCACAAGAACCTATCCATAGTAAATCAAGCACAAGAAGTTGATAAAGTAAAGCGATCAGAACATGGTGTGATTACTGATCCAATTTATTTATATCCTCATAATAAAATAAGTGAGGCAGTATTTTTAATGGAAAAATATCATATATCTGGGGTTCCCATTATTAATGACCAGGGTGTATTAGTAGGTATAATTACAAACAGGGACATTAGATTTGAACAAGATTTTCAAAGGGCAATTCAAGATGCCATGACAAAGGACAACCTAATTACCGCAACAGAAGGAACTGATTTATTAAAAGCAAAAGCTATCCTTCAAAAATATAAAGTGGAGAAATTACCAATTGTAGATAAAGATTTTAAACTAAAAGGCTTAATTACTATAAAGGATATAGAAAAAACAAAAAAGTATCCGAACGCTGCAAAGGATGAAAATGGTCGTTTAAGGGTAGCCGCAGCAGTTGGAGTGGGTGGAGACACTTATGAGAGAGTGCAGGAATTAATTGCTCATAAAGTAGATGCAATAGTAGTTGATACTGCTCATGGCCATTCAAAGGGAGTAGTTGATTCAGTTAGGCTTATAAAAAAACAATATCCTGAGCTACAGGTAGTTGCAGGTAATGTTGCAACTGCAGAGGCTGCCGAAGACCTTGCAACTGCAGGTGCAGATGCAATTAAGGTAGGGGTTGGACCGGGATCCATATGTACTACAAGGGTCATTGCAGGCATTGGAGTGCCACAGATAACGGCAATATATGACTGTTATCTTGCTGCAAAAAAATATGATGTTCCAATAATAGCGGACGGTGGTATAAGATTTTCGGGTGATATTGTTAAGTCTTTAGCAGCTGGTGCTAGTACTGTTATGATAGGTAGTCTATTTGCTGGAACCGAAGAAAGCCCTGGAGAGCTTGAAATATACCAAGGTAGAAGTTTTAAAGTATACCGAGGCATGGGCTCTTTGGCTGCAATGAAAGCAGGTAGCAAGGATAGATACTTTCAACATGGCCAAGAAAAATTAGTGCCTGAAGGAATTGAAGGAAGAGTGCCTTTTAAAGGCTTGCTATCTGAAACCGTCTATCAAATGGTTGGTGGACTACGGGCAGGTATGGGGTATTGTGGTGCTCCTAACCTAGATGAGCTGAAAATAAAGGCAAAGTTTGTTCGAATAACCCAAGCAGGGTTAAATGAGAGTCATCCGCATGATGTAAATATAACTAAAGAGGCGCCTAATTATAGAATATAATTTAAGGCATATAAGGAGATTACTATGAAGTATGTGTTGTTTGATTTAGATGGAACCTTGTTGCCTTTAGATACTGACGACTTTATTAAAAAATATTTAAAGCTCCTTAGTGAGAAAATGGCCCATCATATTGAGCCTAATATATTTGTGCCAAAATTATTAAAGGCAACTGAAGCGATGGTATTAAATATAGGGGAGAGAACAAATGAAGAAGTATTTATTGAAAACTTCTTTCAAGATAGTCCTCACAACAAAGAATTCATGATGAAAGAGTTTGAGAAATTCTATTCTAATGAATATAAAACTTTAAAGATTTATTCAAAACCAAATCCATTAGCAATAGAGATTCTTGATTATTTAAATTCAAAGGATATAGGAGTTATTATAGCCACTAATCCTGTATTTCCTATAATTGCGATTAAAGAAAGGATGCGTTGGGTAGGTCTTGACAAATTTAAATTTAAACTAATAACTAGCTATGAAAATATGAAGGCTTGTAAACCACAGTTACAATACTATCAACAAATACTAGATGATCTCAGTATTTTACCTGAAAAATGTCTTATGGTTGGAAATGACATTCAAGAGGACATGATTGCTGGTAAGTTGGGCATGAAAACATTTTTGGTTGAAGATTATTTAATTGACAATAGAACAAACCATATAGAACCTACATTTAGAGGCTCTTTTGGAGAAATGCGCAATTATATAATGGAATTGGTATAAGGGGAGAAACCAATGTTTAAGAATGTTGACAGCGTGATGAAATTGCTAGGAAGTGCTAGTTATTTAACAGATAGTAAGACAGCTACCTGTGTTTACTTGGCAAGAAAATTAAACAAACCTTTATTGGTTGAAGGACCTGCTGGAGTGGGAAAAACTGAACTAGGTAAAGCTATTGCCCAAGCTACTGAATCTGAACTTATTAGATTACAGTGTTATGAAGGTTTGGATGAGGCCAAGGCACTATATGAGTGGAATTATCAAAAACAATTGCTATGCATTCAGAGCTTCCAAGATAAGAGCAATTTATCATGGAGAGACATAAAGGAGAATATTTATACTCCTGAATTTATTTTGGCGAGACCTTTACTAAAAGCTTTTACTTCAGAAAAATCTTGTACATTATTAATTGATGAATTAGATAAAAGCGATGATGAGTTTGAAAGCTTTTTACTTGAAGCCCTTTCTGATTATCAGGTAAGCATTCCTGAATATGGAGTTATTAAAGCAACTAGCTATCCATTTGTAATATTAACAAGTAATAATCAGAGACAACTGAGTGATGCAATTAAAAGAAGATGCATATATTTGTACATTGATTATCCAGATCACAATAGGGAATTGGACATATTAAATATGAAGATACCAGATATAGATAGAGACTTAGCCCAAGGATTGGTTTCATTTGTGCAGTCAGTCAGAAAACTAGATTTGCGAAAGGCTCCAAGCGTAGCAGAAACTTTGGACTGGGCGAAGGCTCTTTTGATTCTAGGAAAAAAAGAACTTGATAAGGATACAATACAAGAAACTATGAGTTTACTAATTAAATATCAGGCAGATGTGAAAAAGGTTGAAAAGAAAATTTTAGGATTATAAGTAGAGGTTGTTTTAAAAGTGAAATTACAGATACTTGAATTTATAAATCTATTAAGAAAAGCAGGGCTTAAATTAACCACTACAGAAGTAATTGATTCATTAAATGCTGTAAAGCTACTTGGCTTTGAAAAAGAGCTTTACTACATAGGTCTTCAATCAACCCTTGTAAAAGAGAAGAAAGATATGCCTGTTTTTGATAAAATTTTTAATCTTTATTTTAATCATAGAAGTCAAACGTCTAACCTAAGAAACAATTATCATAACCAAGGATTAGGTGCAATTGAAAAAAAAGCAGGGCTTTCTGATGGCAGAGGACTTGCGAGTACAGCAGCAGGTGGTGGGACTCCTGATCTACTACAAGCTTTATTGTCAAAGGATAGTAATTTAATTATTGAGCACTTTCATAAGGTTATAGAGGAAAGAGATTCAGTACTGCTAGGACTAGATACATTAAATAACATTGATGATATTGTTAGACAAACTCAAATACAAATGGAATGGTTTATGGTTGTTAATAAACTTGAAAGAATGAAGGAACAGGAAGAAATATCAGTAATAGATTATTATTATTCTATAGAAGACCTTAACTATTTGAAAGAAACACTAAAAAACATGTTAGAGATGAATTTTATTGTAAGGTTTGGAAAAGAGGCCTTAAAAAAGATTGCGGAGAAAGAGAATATTTACAAAACTAACTTTGTGGATTTAAAGGGTAACCAAATTGAGGAGCTACAAATAAAAATAGTACATTTAGGAAAAAAGCTAGCAACAAGAAAAAGCCGTAGATATAGAAAGGCAAACCGCGGAAAAGTAAATATTAAAAAAGTAGTTAAAAATTCATTGCCATATGGTGGAATACCAATAAAACTTAATTATCTAAATAAAAAGATGGCTAGGCCTAGTCTGATACTATTGTGTGACATATCAGGCTCTGTAGCCCAATTTAGTAGTTTCATGCTTCAATTAATATATTTATCACAGCGTCTATTTAAGGATGTATCACTTTTTGTGTTCGTTGATCATCTAGTAGAAGTTACCGGATTGTTTAAAAATTATGATTTAGAAGAAGTACTATCTGAATTGCCATACTTAACTGAGGTTACTGAAACTGGATATTCACATTTTGGAAATACATTTAGGGAATTCTGTGAGAGTCACCTTCATATTGTTAATGATAAATCAACAGTCATTATTTTAGGAGACGGGAAAAATAATTGGAGACCTTCTGGGATAGAGTATTTATCTAAGATTAGAGACAAATGCCATAGACTATATTGGTTAAATCCACAACCAATCGGAGAATGGAATAATAGAGACAGCATAATTAAAGAATATGCAAGATATTGTCATAAAGTATTTGAATGTAGAAACATGGATCAATTAGAAATAGTTGTAAAAAAAGTATTTTAGAGTGAATAAAGAGTTAAAATTAGGATAAAATAATATTAAATTATGCAGGACTTATTTAACACATCTCGAATATAGTAAAACAAACAATATTTGGGGGTGGGTCAATGATTTTGAGACATTGTGCCGGTGGAGTAGTATTTTGGGAAAATAAGGTTTTACTCCTGAAAAATGATAAGGGAGAATGGAGCCTTCCCAAGGGAGCCATCAGGCACGGTAATACAGCCGATGAAGTTGCATTGTCGAGAGTACAAGATGAAGCAGGTATTACAGCACAGATAGTTGGTTCGGCTGGTGAGACTAGTTACGAATTTTTTTCCTATTCACGTCAAAGACCCGTATGTAACATGATTACCTGGTTTATAATGGAAGCAAAAAATGAATCTATAAACATATCAAAAAACCAAGGGTTCTCTGATGGTGGTTTTTTTAGTATGGAAGACTCCTTAAAGATAATAACCCATAACCAAGAAAAATCATTAGTTCGAATATCCCACCAAAAAGTTAAAGAATTATCAAAAATAGGTGCTTAATAGTTTAATTTTACTGAAGAAACCCTTGACTTAAAGTGTCTCAAGGGTTTTTTCTTTGCACTATCAAACAATATATCCTTGATAGATAGATATATCTCTACGCAATGCAATGCGCAAAATACTGGCCAAAACCAAGTTGTGTAATACCATAAAACTTACATAGAAGTGTATGGGAAGGGAGTTTTAGGAAATGAGGATTGATCCTAAGCGGTACGGAGGCATCGGTGCGGGATTTGGTGCACTTGTAGTATTTGGAGCTACATTTGATACAAATTTAGTATACCTGACTGTAGTAGGTGGTTTAGTAGGTGGGTTAATTGGTCAAGCAGCAGAAAAATTCCAGAAAAAAACTAGTGAAACAAAAGACATAAAAGAAAAGAGATAATGAAAGAATTAATACTTTAAAGTAGTTTTAGTATAAAGAAGAGGTGCTAATAAATGGAGCAACATAGTAATCATTTTTTTTCAAGTAAAAAGTATTCAATATTAACCTATGGATGTCAAATGAATGAAAGGGATTCAGAAGTCTTAGAGGGATACTTAGAGAATATGGGTTACTGCCTTGCAGAGACAGAGAAGGAGGCAGATATAATCATTTTAAACACCTGCTGTGTAAGGGAAAAAGCAGAATTGAAGGTATTTGGCAAATTAGGAGAGTTAAGTCAGCTAAAAAAGAAGAAACCTGATTTAATTATTGGTGTCTGCGGATGTATGACACAGCAGGATGATGTATATCAAAGAATTAAAGATAAAGCTCCGTATGTAAATCTAATTTTTGGGACATATAACGTTCATCAGCTACCCAGACTGATATTTGACATTGAGAATACTGGAAAGCCAGCCTTTGAGATTTGGGAAAAGGAAGGAGATATTGTGGAAAACAATGTCTCTCGGAGAGTTGATAAAATAAAAGCATATATAAATATCAGTTACGGTTGCAATAACTTCTGTACATATTGTATAGTACCTCATGTAAGGGGTAGAGAAAGAAGCAGAACACCAGAAAAGATAGTAGAGGAAGTAGTTAATCTTGTAAAGGAAGGATATAAGGAAATAATGTTACTAGGTCAGAATGTAAACTCATATGGTAAAGACTTAAAAACAAAAATGGATTTTGCTGACCTACTAATTGAAGTAAATAAGATAGATGGCATCGAAAGAATAAGATATATGACTTCACATCCTAGAGATTTCTCTGATAAGCTAGTTGAGACTATTCCAAAATGTGATAAGGTTTGTGAGCACTATCATCTACCTGTGCAAGCGGGAAGTAATAAGGTATTGAAAGCTATGAATAGAGGTTATACCAGAGAAGAATACTTAGAACTAGTAAAGAAAATATCTCAACAAACACCAAATTACTCAATCACTAGTGATATTATAGTGGGTTTTCCTAATGAAAGTGAAGAGGATTTTCTGGATACATTGGATATTGTCGAAAAAGTAAGATTTGATGCATCATATACCTTTGCCTATTCTCCAAGAAAAGGAACACCGGCAGCTAAGATGGAAAGTCAAATTTCTGATACTGAAAAAAAGGCAAGATTACATAGATTAATGGAATTACAAAATAAGATTAGTATTCAAAAAAATCTAGAACTTATTGGCAAAGATTTTGAAGTATTAGTTGAAAGTGTTAGCAGGACAGATAGTAGCCGTCTTACTGGTAGGACAAGGACGAATAAGGTTGTTAATTTCACAGGGGATAAAACTTTAATTGGTAAATTTATTAATGTAAAGATAATCAAAGCTCAAACGTGGAATTTAATAGGTGAAATAATTGAAGTAGCCGCTAAATAGCGGCTTTTATTTGTGATATAATGAATAAAAGGGAGGGAAGGTTTTTGAACAATATTACGCCTATGATGAAGCAATATCTAAGTATAAAGCAAGAATACATGGATTGTATTCTTTTTTATAGATTAGGGGACTTTTATGAAATGTTCTATGAGGATGCAAAAAAGGCTTCAAAAGTTTTAGGAATTGCATTAACAGCTCGTCAATCAGGTACTTCTGAAAAAGCTCCCATGTGTGGAATACCCTATCATGCAGTTGGATCATATTTACCAAAGCTTTTACATAATGGATATAAAGTAGCAGTATGTGAGCAAATTGGTGATCCCAAAACTTCAAAGGGACCAGTAGAACGTCAAGTTGTTCGTGTAATAACTCCAGGTACTATATTAGATGAAAACTATTTGTCTGCTGATCAAAACAACTACATAGTAAGCATCTATTCTAAACAGGATAACTATGGTCTTGCTTTCTGTGATCTTTCTACTGGGATTTTTAAAGTGGCATTAATTAAAGGGGAAGACAGTTTAATTGATGAAATTGCAAAATTGAACCCAATAGAATGTCTTACACCAGATAGCTTTGAGAAAAAAACATTACTGAAAAAGATAACCGCTAGAACTAATATATATACATTGGCGAACAGCAATTATAATTATGAAAGACTCCTTAATGTATTAAAGGATAAGTTTTCTGCAAATCATATTTTCAGCATTGGTTTACATAACAACAGGGTTTCTTTGTTGGCGGCAGGTGCTTTATATAAATATATTCAAACAAACTTAAAAACAGAGATAGACCATATAAACCAGATGGAAGTATACAGTCCCGATGCTTATATGGTCCTAGATTATGCCACAAGGCGGAATTTGGAATTAACTGCTAATATTAATGGGAACAAAGAAAATACTTTGTTATCTATTATTGATAATACAATCACAGCTGGTGGAGCTAGGGTATTAAGGCAATGGATAGAGCAACCCCTCAAAAATATAGATGAAATAGTATCAAGGCATGATCTTGTGGAGTACTTTATTCAAAGAAGTGTAGTACGGGAAGAACTCAGAAATTATCTTAGAGATTTTTATGATATGGAACGTCTTATTACGAAGATTATGTACGGTAACGCTGATGCTAAAGATTTGCTGGCATTAAAAACCTCATTAGCTTTGGTGCCAAATATAAAAGCATTATTTGCAGAAGAAACGTTCAGCCCTTTACGTAAAATTATTGATATTTTAGATCCATTAATTTACTTGGTAGATCTGTTAGATAAGAGTATTATAAATGACCCACCCTCTGGCCTTAAGGATGGAAATATAATTAAGAAGGGCTATCATGAAGAAGTTGATAAACTTCGGGAAGCTAAGAGAAGTGGAAAAGCATGGATCGCAAACTTGGAAATGGAAGAAAAAGAAAGGATAGGGGTAAAATCTCTTAAAGTTGGCTTTAATAAAGTTTTTGGTTATTACATAGAAGTTACTAATGCTAACCTTAACGCAGTTCCAGAGTACTATATTCGCAAACAAACACTAGCAAACTGCGAGCGTTATATAACACCAAAATTAAAAGAATTAGAGAATCTCATCTTGGATGCGGAAGAAAAACTATTTGAATTGGAATATAGATTGTTTCATGCAGTTAGGCAAGATGTCACAACGTATGTTCAACAAATTAAAAGTAATGCAAAACTGGTTGCCACATTAGATGTTTTTTCTGGTCTTTCTGTAACTGCCGAACAAAATAATTATATTAGACCCAAAATAGGTCCATCTACTAAACTACGAATAATAAAGGGAAGACATCCTGTAGTCGAAAGGTCAATGGGGCATCTGTTTATACCCAATGATATAGATATGCATAATACAACTAATGATTTAATGGTAATAACGGGACCTAATATGGCAGGTAAGAGTACCTATTTAAGGCAGAATGCTATTCTTGTATTAATGGCTCAAATGGGAAGTTTTATTCCTGCTGATGAAGCTGAAATTGGCATTGTAGACAGAATATTTACCAGGATAGGTTCAAGCGATAACTTGGCACAAGGCCAAAGCACTTTCATGGTTGAGATGCAGGAGGTCGCAAATATAGTTAAGTATGCTACGAAAAACAGTTTAGTAATTTTAGATGAGGTAGGTAGGGGGACAAGTACTTATGATGGAGTAAGTCTTGCGTGGGCTATTTCAGAGCATATTTATACAAATATAAAGGCAAAGACATTGTTTGCCACTCATTATCATGAGCTTACCAAACTACAGGAAGAGCATAAAGGTATCAAAAACTACAATGTAGGGGTAGTTGAAAAGGGAGATGAAATTACTTTTTTACATGAAGTTCGAGAGGGAAGTACTGATAGAAGTTATGGCATTCAAGTTGCCCGCCTTGCAGGATTACCTAAAGAAATATTGGAAAGAGCAAGATATATTTTACAAAGACTTGAGCAAGATTCTAACTTTTTAGCTACAGCTAGTGGTACAATCCAGCATGAGGAAATGGAAGTAAAAAAGTTTAACGTAAAGTTAAGTGTGATTGAGGAAGAGATAGAGAGATTGGATGTGTGGAATATGACGCCCATTAACGCTCTTAATATATTAGCGGACCTACAAAATGAAATACGGCTGAAAAGGGGGGCAAAATAGATTTTATGTCTATTAACGAAATAAGAATCCTGGATGTTGCTACATCGAATAAAATTGCAGCTGGAGAGGTTATAGAGAGGCCTGCGTCTGTGGTGAAGGAATTGATAGAAAACTCCATAGATGCAGGTGCAAGAAATATAAGCATTAAAATATATCAGGGTGGGATATCAAAAATTATAGTATCCGATGATGGAAGTGGAATTGCTGCAGAACAAATAACCTTAGCTTTTAAAAGACATGCTACTAGCAAAATCAGTTCAGCAGCTGAACTTTTTAGCATACAAACTCATGGTTTTAGAGGGGAGGCCTTGCCAAGTATAGCTTCCGTAGCTAAGGTGACTTTAATAACGAAGAATATTAATGCACAAGTAGGAATAAAGTATGTCATAGAAGGAGGTAAAGATATACTCAAAGAAGAGGTTTCCAGCAACAATGGAACTTATATTTTGGTTAAAGATCTATTCTATAATGTTCCCCCTCGTAGAAAGCACCTTAAGTCAGTTACAAAGGAAGCTGGAAATACAGCTCAAGTTGTTACATCAATGGCATTAGGGAATCCAAACATAAGCTTTAAATATACTCACAATGATAAATTAATATTTCAGTCGGCTGGAAAAGGAAATTTAGAAAATAACATATTAAATATCTTAGGACTTGATTTAATAAAAAATCTTATACCAGTTACCTTTGAAAGAAATGAAGATCAGAGAATAGACGGTTACATATCAAAACCTCAATATAATAGAGCAAGTAAGCATAATCAGTATCTTTATGTAAACAATAGGTGGGTGTATTCACCTACAATTTCTAAAGTAATTAGTAAAGCATATAATACATTAATACCTAATGATCGACATCCTATTTATATATTAAATTTAAAAACCCCATATAGTGGAGTTGATGTAAACGTCCATCCGACAAAAAGAGAAATCAGATTTGATAATGATCAATTAATTGAGGAACTTATTTTGGATGCTATAAAAGAAGCTTTAAAAAGTCAAGATTCTATATTTATAGAAAAGCCTAAAAGAGAAAAAACTTTTTTCAAAGAAGAAAACAAGCAGGTTGAATTTACATGGAAAGCCAGTACTCAGCCACAATCTGAATTTAAGAGTAAGGAATTACCTATTACAAAAAATGAATTTATAGAAGAAATCGAGAATGAAAAAATAGATAAAAGGCAAATTGCATATACTGAAAATGTTAGAGAAGACAATAAATGTTCGTATGATGATTTCTTTCCAACCCTTAAACCTCTAGAACAGATTGATGGAAGTTATATTATTGCAATTAATGAACTACAAAAAGGTTTTTACTTAATAGACCAACATGCTGCTCATGAACGAATTTTCTATGATAGATTAAAAAATAAAACATATACTGATGAAAATAGAAGTCAATTGCTTTTAAATCCAGAAGTAATAGATTTAACACCTGCAGAAAAAGATTTTTTAATTGAGAATATGATTATGCTACAAAATGCTGGTTTTACTTTCGAACATTTTGGAGAAAACAGCTTTTTGTTAAGAGGAGTCCCTGTTGATGTGGATCCTGGTAATGGGTCTGTCTTAATCAAGGAAATGCTCGACAAGCTTATAGGTCAAAGTGAGAAACCAAGTCAAGATAGACTTGTAAAAATGATAGCTTGTAAAGCTGTTATTACGGCAAAAAAGATACTTACAAAGAATGAAATGCAGGAATTATTAAATATGCTTTCAAAGACTGAGGTTCCATATACTTGTCCTCATGGCAGACCAACTACAATCCATATAACAGCAGAAGAATTAATAAAGCGTTTTCATAGATAGGTGATGTTAAAAGTGAACAATAAATTGGTGGTTTTGGTAGGTCCTACAGCAGTAGGAAAGTCGAAAATTGGTGTGGAACTCGCATCACAGATAGATGGTGAAATTGTATCAGGAGATTCGATGCAAATTTATAAAGGAATGGATATAGGTACTGCTAAAATTAAAAATCAAGAAATGATTGGAGCTAATAAGAAAAAAGTAAAGCATCATATGATAGATACTTTACCCCCTTTCAAGGATTACTCTGTAGCAGAGTTTCAAGATGATGCACGAAGATGTATAGATAGTATAAACAAAAAAAATAAGCTGCCAATATTATTAGGGGGAACAGGTCTATATGTAAGGTCAGTAATAGATGAATATGATTTTGATGTTAATGTAAATCACTCCACCAGAGATAAATTAAGGCAATTGGCTCAAAGAAATGGTGGTGATGTATTATACCAAGAGCTAAAAGAAATAGATCCAAAAAGTGCTGAGCGAATACATCCAAATGATTTAAAAAGGATAGTTAGAGCTTTGGAATACTACAAAACTACTGGAAATCAGATTTCAAAAGGTTTTGTAGCGAATGATAAATACAGCATATATAATCCGCTTGTGATGATTGGTTTATATATGCCACGACCAATACTGTATCAAAGAATCAATGAAAGAGTTAATGATATGATTAATCAAGGATTAGTGGAAGAAGTAAAAAACCTACTTAACTCAGGTGTCAAGCCTACCAATACAAGTATGCAGGCTATTGGATATAAACAGGTAGTAGAATATTTACATAATCTCCGTACACTAGAAGAAACCATTGAGATAATTAAAAGAGATACTAGAAGGTTTGCTAAAAGGCAACTCACATGGTTTAGAAGAGATCAAAGGATTAAATGGTTTGAGGTTGATATCGCTAATGAATGCCATATAATTAATCAAATAAAGGCAGAGATTGGCAGGAATATTAATATATAGTGTTGAATAAGGAAATAACTAATATAAAAATTATAAAAATATATCGGAGGGAACGCAATGTCAAAAGTGCATATTAATTTACAAGATGGATTTTTAAATCAGGTTAGGAAGGATAATATTCCATTAACCATTTTTTTAGTTAATGGTTTTCAAATAAAAGGGTTGGTAAAAGGTTTCGATAATTTCACAGTATTGTTAGATGTAGATGGTAGACAACAAATGGTCTATAAACATGCTATCTCTACCCTCGTACCCAGTAAAGCTGTTAACTTAACCTCTGAAACTAAGGAAACTCGTTAAAAAAACCTATCATTACACTCTCTTAAGTAAGTGGAGAGTGTTTTTTGTTAATTTGTTAAAAGGTACCATTAACACTTCCTGCAGTACAACATATAATACTATGCGCATTATGACAATATTATTTCTTCAACTGGCAGGAGGGAAAATCAATGGAGGTTAGATTTAGTTTTAATAAGCAAGGGTCAAAGTCCTATAGTGCAAGTTCAGCTAACCATAACCATAAAAACACACAAACACAAAGGCAAATACAAAATAATACAAATACAAAAGCAAATAAAAAAACTAATAGTATATCTCAAAACACTAAAATAAGACAGACTAATTCCGTTATTGATGGCCAAGATGTATTAAAGGAATTAGATGTCTTGGTTGGCTTGAATGAGGTTAAACTTCTTATAAAGGAACTTAGAGCATATGTCCTAGTTCAAAAGGCTAGATCGAAGGAAAAACTTACAAATGAAGCAATGGTACTTCACATGGTTTTTAAGGGTAATCCCGGTACTGGCAAAACTACAGTAGCTCGTATATTAGGGAGCTTTTTTAAGGAAATGGGTATTCTTTCAAAAGGCCATTTAGTTGAAGTAGAAAGAGCTGATCTTGTGGGGGAATATATTGGCCATACTGCAATGCGTGCTAGAGAAAGTATAAAAAATGCACTTGGAGGAGTTTTGTTTGTGGATGAAGCCTATTCCTTGGCTAGAGGGGGAGATAAGGATTTTGGAAGAGAGGCCATTGACTGCCTTGTTAAAGGAATGGAAGACAATAGAGATAACATAATACTTATATTAGCAGGTTACAAGAATGAAATGGAAAAGTTAATTCGCACAAATCCTGGATTACGTTCAAGATTTCCGATTCATATTGAATTTCCAGATTATACATTAGAAGAACTGGTTAAAATTGCTGAAGAAATGTTAACGCAAAGGGATTATTATTTTTCCATTGACGCAAAAATAAAACTTGAAACCGTTTTGAAGAAACATATAGCATCTGGCCACGCACAAATAGGTAATGCACGCATGGTTAGAAATATTGTTGAAAAGTCAATTAGAAAGCAAGCTTATAGACTTGTGGAAAAGAATACAATGTCACGTGATGACTTACTAATAATTAATGCGAATGATATTTACGAAGACCTAGACTACAGTTCAGGAATAGAAACTTATTTAAAAAAAGTAAAGTAAATAGTAATGGATATGGGGGCATAAAGACTAATGTTTCTAAATGAAAAGCAACAAGTATTAAAGGCAGAAATAGAAAATAGTACACAGCACATGACTTCAAAGCTTAAAAGTATTATGTCATATAATCAAGAAAAGGTTCTAGATGCTTTTCTTCAGCATAACATAAGTGATTTTCATTTTCATCAATCAACTGGTTATGGATATGGTGATTCAGGGAGGGATGTTTTAGAGAAAGTATTTGCACATATATTTAAAACTGAAGATGCCCTTGTTAGGCCAAACATTATATCTGGAACCCATGCAATTTACTTAGCTTTAAAAAGTATATTGTCTCATGGAGATTGTTTCTTGACTATTGGGAAGCCTTATGATACCTTGCAAAAGGTAATAGGTTTAAGTGGTGATGATCCATTATCTCTAATTAACCAAGGAATTGTATGTAATGAAGTTCCTTTTGATGCAGCAAATAACTTTTCTATACTAGAGCCTTATTTAAAAACAAATCCTAAGGTAGTCTTTATTCAGCGATCGAGAGGTTATACCTTAAGAAATGCGCTGAATGTAGAAGAAATGGGATTACTAATTGAATATATTAGGAAAAAAAATAAAGATATTTATATCGTTGTTGATAATTGTTATGGTGAATTTGTTGAAAGATTAGAACCGAGTGAAGTGGGGGCGGATCTGGTTGCAGGTTCCTTAATAAAGAATCCTGGAGGAGGTTTAGCCCCCTCCGGGGGTTATTTAGTTGGGAAGAAAAAGTTAATAGAGAGGGCGGTTTCTCATTTAACTGCGCCAGGACTTGGAAAAGATATTGGATCAAGTTCAATAGATAAAAGACTTTTATTCCAAGGAATCTTCTTAGCTCCAATGATTGTTATGCAAGCATTAGAAACAGCAATATTTGCAGCTAAGTTGTTCTCAGATCTAGATTATAAAGTTTCTCCAACCTACGGGGAAGCACGGGGTGACATAATACAAGCTATAGTTCTACAAAATGAAAAAAAACTTCTTGATTTTTGTAGAGCGGTCCAGAAGTATTCGCCAGTAGACTCTATTGTCACACCAGAACCAGGGGAATTACCGGGTTATGACACTAAAGTGATTATGGCAGCAGGCACTTTTGTTCAAGGAGCCTCTATAGAATTATCAGCAGATGCACCTTTAAAGGAACCCTTTGTAGTTTATGTACAAGGAAGTCTAGTAGCGGAACATGGTAAAATTGTATTATTAAAAGTTGCGGAGGCAATAAAAAATAATACTTAGTTAAAGTATTGTAGGGGGGAATAAGTTGGATACTATAATTATTGCTATAAGCTTTCTCTTTATGGTTGTGGGTCTTGTGGGAACTATTCTTCCTGCTTTACCAGGTCTTATACTTATGCTGGCAGGAATTCTTATTTATGGATGGCATGTGGGTTATAGTGTCCTCGGTTATAATTTTCTATTGACAATGGTATTATTGACTGGAGTTGGGACATTTATAGACATATTAGGAAGCATAGTTGGAGCAAAGAAATATGGTGCAAGTAAACTAAGCCTCTTTACCATGCTAGTTGGACTAGTATTTGGTTTTTTTTCAATGGGTTTAGCTGGCATAATTATTGGCCCTGTTATAGCTGTTGTTTTTACTGAAATGTTCAAAGGAAAGACTTTAAATGATGCTTTAAAAGTAACCCTTGGTATAGCACTAGGTTTTTTAAGTGGAATTGCCTTTAGGTTTTTTATTGGTGTAGCAATGATAATTTCCTTTGCTTTAAAGATAATATTAATATACTTTTCTGTATAAACCAACAAGCTTGCCAAGAATCATAACATCCGAGGTAATTATTGGATCCATAGAACTATTTTCTGGCTGGAGCCTAATCCAGTCTTTTTCTTTGTAAAATCTCTTTATTGTGGCTTCGTCTTCAATCATGGCAGCGACAATTTCACCATTTTGACAATGGTTTTGTTTTTTGATGATAACATAATCACCATCATTTATACCTGCTTCAATCATACTTTCACCAGAAACCGTTAGAATAAAGAATTCACCATTTCCAATGAATTCTACTGGAATGGGAAATGTATCTTGAATATTCTCTACAGCTAAAATAGGTTCACCAGCTGTAATTTTGCCCACTATTGGTATGTGGGCTATTTCTTTTTTAGGAAAATCATTATTATATCCATCAAGAATTTCAATTGCCCTTGGTTTGGTTGGATCCTTACGGATATAACCTTTTTTTTCAAGTTGGAACAGATGAGCATGTACTGTAGAACTACTGCTAAGACCAACAGCCTTACCAATTTCTCTAACAGATGGGGGATAACCTTTGCCTAGGATTTCAGTTTTAATAAAATTTAAAATTTGAATTTGCCGTGAGGTTAAATCTTCTAACATATTAATCACCTTTGTTTACATAATTTTATATTGGTAATTATATCATATTTCTTTTATTTTGAAAACATTTGTTCGTAAAAATAGCAATTAGCTATTGTAAAGGGAACGAATGTTCTGATATAATAAAAACAGAACAAACGTTTGAGCATGGAGGGGGATTAATTTGAAATTAAATAAACTAAGATTAATATTTGTACTTGTTATTGTAACCATTGTATTTGGATTAGGAATTACATCTTTTCAAATAGTTAGTGCTGCTAATCAAAACAATGTAATAACAATAACTGTTAATGAAGGTGACACATTATGGGGTATCGCTAAAAAACATAACACATCTAACAAGGATATCCGTAAACTAGTCTTTGAAATTGAAAGGGCAAACAACATTAAAAAATGTCTTATATATCCAGGACAACAGCTCGAAATACCAGTTCAATAAACTTAGTTTTATGTACATATTGAAGAGGACCTTTTTTACCTTAGGTTCTTTTTCTTTTGATTACTTATATGACTTCCGATAATAGATATTATGTAAACCAAAGAGAAATTTTTACAGGAGGAGGCGTTTTTAGATAAGATTTTGGGTCCCCTCTCCAGTTTTAATTACTTCATAAAACTTTTTTAGCAAGAAGCTTTTTAGCAAGGTTAGTTTCTTGATGTTATCTTATAGTTTTCCTTATTTAGTTATTTTGAATCATCTTTTGTTCTATTATAACTTTTTATGATCTGACAATTTTACATGGCGCCCATATTTGCTTTCTAAGCGTTTTAAAATTACCTCCTAAGGTGTTTCTGCCTTGAAAGTTATTAGTGGGCTTATTATCCTGTTAATTTGGTGTAAATATAGTCTTGAAGTTATTAGAGTCTAATAATCATTGCCAATTGCTAATGTTTTATGCATATTCTTTATTAACCTTGAAAAGGTTAGTCGAATTATCACTAATGTAATATGGATATGTGTTGTGAAGTCTCTTTTACTAAAGAAAGAATAATAATTAATAAGTTACTATGGTGAATTTTAAAATCAAGAAAGGTTTACATAACGCTACCCTCATTCATATACAAAAAGTTACCTATACTATTTTATATTATCTATTTCTTGATATCGATAGCACTGAGTTATATGATCGTTAACCATCCCTGTTGCTTGCATAAAAGCGTAACAAATCGTAGACCCGACAAATTTAAATCCCCTTTTAGAAAGGTCCTTACTCATCGCATCTGATTCACAAGTTTTTACAGGCACATCCGACTGGTTTGTCCAAGCATTTCTTATTTGTTTACCGCCGATAAAACCCCATATATAAGTATCAAAGCTACCAAACTCTTTTTGTATCTTAATTACTGCTTTTGCATTATTTGTAGTAGACTGTATTTTTAATCGGTTTCTTACAATTCCCTTGTTTTGCATCAGCACTTCTACCTTTGCTTGATCATAGTTTGCTACCTTTTCAATAACAAAATCGTCAAAAGCTATTCTGTAATTCTCTCGTTTCTTGAGAATTATAAACCAACTCAATCCAGCTTGAGCCCCTTCTAGTGTTAAAAGCTCAAACAACTTACTATCATCATGTTCTGGGACTCCCCACTCTTTATCATGGTATCTTACATACAATGGGTCATTAGCAACCCATTTGCACCTCGATATCATTAAAACCACCACCTCTAATGTTATGTATACTTAGCTGCTTGAATATCCTCAATTTAACATATTGTATTAAATAGAATGATTATAAAAATAGCAGATATTATATCTACCTACATCTATAAATCTTGCATACACATATCCAATGAATTAATTCGTTGGAGTCTGAAATTTGTATCTATATCTTTTATATTTGTAAGTCTGAAAAGTTCAATCTTTTTCTTACAAGCACACCCATAAACATAACCATCTTTATCTATATATAATTTATTTATACCTGCGTAACATTTATTGCTCTTTTTGAAACTAAGACAATTTTGTATCTCTAGAAAACCACTTACTGTAACAGATCTATTAAACTGATTAGAACCGCATATACTTTTAACAATATCCGCCTGTTCCTCTCTTGACATCCCTATCTCGTTCCAGTTATCTTTAGCTCTCCCATGTTTAACTAGACGTAACAGTCTAACTTCTTTTATTCCTAATTCAATTAAGTATTGGATAGTCTCTTTAATGTCTGTCACATTATTAGATAAAAGAACCAAGTGCGCGTTAACAGTAACTCCTGCTCCAATAAAATTATAGATTGATTTTAAAGAAGCATTGAAAGAACCTAGCGTTCCTGTAATTTGGTCATGTATTTCAGGCTTATGGCTATATATCGACATATAAACAAAATCAAGACCACTTTCTTTTAGTTCGTTTGCATATTCTTTAGTGACTGGATAAATATGATTATTAGCTGTAGAACAACCTGATGTGAATAGGCCCAACTTAATATTTTCAATCTTATTTACCTTCTTTAATGATTCACAAATAAATTGACTCCCATGTATTAATGGCTCTCCACCAGTAAATATTGAGATAATATCGTTTTTCTTTGAAAGAATCTTTAAGAGTTTTAAATAATTTCCTAAGTCTGCTTTGTTAGTGTTTCTGTAAGAGGATTCAGATGAACAATGTTTACAACTCAGTGGGCACTGTGATGTAATTTCGTAATGAATCTCTATTGTATCTATATTATTCAATTTCATATCTTTGAAATCTCTTTCTATTTTTCTCCAGCTTATTAAAGTAGCTTTGTTCTAGGTCAATATCTAATTGGTTACTTAGTTTAATTAGATAGATAAATATATCTGCTATTTCCTCAGAAAGGGCTGACCTTTTTTCGTCTAATTTGAAATCACCTCTAATAATTTTTTTTACTAGATTAGCTGTTTCGCCTATTTCCCCAAACATACTAATTAAAATAAATTCTAACATTTCTAGATTATCATTTGTAATTTTTTTGTTCCAGTTGAACTTGCTGGAGTGATTCTGGTCAAACTCTTCTTGTATCTTGATGATTTCCTTTAAGTCCATTTTAGTTCCACTCCTCTTCTATCAACTTTAATGCTTTTTCCAGGTTACAACTTATTTCCTGATATTTCTCTTTTAATTTATCATTGTATACTGAAGTACTTTTTCTAAGTGTATTAACTTCATTCATAGCTTTTACTATTTCATCAATTTGTTCAGATATTATTTCGAATCCTCTTAATTTCATACCTTTGGATAAAGATTGAATACCATCAGTAATAATTACAGACTCTTTAGAGTTCAATTTCTCTTGCAACAATTTTACTATCTCACTTCTGTTTCCATCATCAATCAACACCATAATTTTCATAGAATCTATTACATCTATTGTACATTTAGTCAAACAACTAAAATTCTTAATTCTCTGAGCCCTAAACGCGACAAGATGTAATTTGAATGTCTCAATTTTCGGAAAGTGTTGGCATATCTTATTGATATTTATACAAATTTCAGCTAAGTTTATAGGCAGAAAATTTTCAACTTCTAAAGCAC
Organism: Desulfitibacter sp. BRH_c19; assembly: GCA_001515945.1. Lineage (NCBI taxonomy): Bacteria > Bacillati > Bacillota > Clostridia > Neomoorellales > Desulfitibacteraceae > Desulfitibacter > Desulfitibacter sp. BRH_c19. The sequence continues at coordinate 74,481 of LOER01000016.1, read as the reverse complement.
GAAAATAGGCAGTTACGAGGAGCGTTTTTGGATCATAATGAGAAAAACTAAATTGCAAAACAAGAAACGAGGGAATAGCCTCATCTCCGCTGTCAATGATATCATACATATTAATTAAGCTGAAACAGGCCCGGTTACCTTCATTTTTCCTCTTTAGTTCCTCAATTATAAATGAAATTCCTGACTCACTATCTGCAAGGTTTTTTTTGTTAATATATTCTCCATGATTTATTATTAACTCTGGTGGTTTTTGTTCCATTTGCCATTTTTCTGCTATATCATAGTTCAAGGTAATAAACTGTGAGTATATCTCGTTAATATTAAATGTACCTGTTAAGATTAAGTTTTCTTGAACTTCTTGGCAGCGCTCTAATGTACTATTATACAACTCTTCAAGTGTATTACTTATAATATTATTAACATCACTCATAATATCCCCCCTAGATACCTTAAATAAATCCTCCCATAGTTCCACTTGCTACACAATCTCCATTATACCGAAAACATTTGAAATCTCCTATTAAACTATCGGTTAAACTTATTATTATAAACTGATTACTATAATCCGTACCTGAGTTCTTAAGTAAACTTCCTACTCCAATAATTTGGCATGGAGTTTTCCCAACTGAAATATTAATATACATATGCTGATGTCCATGCAAAATTAACTTTACACCATATTTCTCAGCAAGCAAAAATAACTCATAAGCATTTTCTGTTGCAGATCTCTCTTTCTTTAATATTGGAATTAAGTGATGGTGCAATATAAATATTTTATTGTCATTTCTCGATTGGTCCAGTTTTTCCTTAAGTAAATTTATATCCACCCTACCATAATTACGATCTCCATGATAAACACTATTAATAATAAGAAACTCCCAGTCATGGATTACTTCTGTTTGGACATTATGATTGCTAAATGCATAATTTGTCTTTTTTGTTATATCCCACGTAAAACGATCAAACCTAGCAAATTTCCTCCATTCTTCTGTGGCAATATCATGGTTCCCAGGACAAAATACATACCTAAAACTTTTCAATTCAAATTTTGAACTCAACTTGTCGCAAAAAGTCTTGGCACAAATATATCCGTCTGGATTTCCTCTGTTGGTCACGTCCCCACATATAACACAGACGATGTTATTATCATTAAACTTTTCTACTTCATCAAAAATTCCTTGAATTCGTTTATCAATACCCTCTGAATTATGCCCTGCCCACATATGCAAATCTGATAATTGTATTATTATCAATTCAACTTCTCCCTCCAAAATATTTAAGTCTATTGTATAAATCTCTCCCGATTTATACAATAGATTTAAATTAAACATGTCCCGATAACGTACCGTGTATTCCCGAAGTCTGGTTACTACATTCATATTCTCTCAGATTTTAGGAATACTCTGTTGAACTAAACCGCTGTATTGATTTGCTATAGGTAATTCGTCACTTTTGTATGGCAGACGGTTTAGTACAACACAAGATTCATGATGTTCTAGTTCTCATAATATTATATGCCTCTGTAACTTCCACTCGGTGCTATCTTGTTCCGGGGTTTTTATTTGCTTGCTGAACATCACAAATCTCCAAATATTAGGAGATGTACTACTACCTACCCTAAATTCCATATTTTGATGACTTAGCTTGAAATGTTGGTCTGCCTCCCTCAAGATATTTGATCACTTCCTCCTTAACCTCTTGGGTTTCAAGTGCACCAGACATTACAATTGATCCACGTGTAGCATCACTTTCTATAATAGTGAATTTATCTGTGTCTGAGGCAACAGCAAGACAGGAATTATGAGTGGTAAAAATAAACTGGCGATTATCTTTTCGCTTTCTAATCTTAACGCACATATCATTCCATACACTTCTTACATCTAAGGAATCCTCTGGTTGGTCAATAACTATCGGGAACTTACCATCACTAAGTGCCATTATCAGCATAGCAGTACATTTTTGACCAACTGATATATCTCTGATCAACTCGTACTTTTCGTCATTAACACGAAATTTAATTTCTGGTCTATCTTGGGGATGTGAACGATATTGTAGTTGTAATAATTCCTCATACTCAACTTGACTAAGAAGAAACTCACATAAAGCTTGAAGTTTTTGAATTTCCACGCCTGTCTTTTTTGAGAGTTCTGTAAGTTGTGTAATATCTTTTTTAACCTCATACCTAAGTAAAGTTAAAATAAATTCATATGGAGTAATTCTAGAACATATATCGTCAATTTCAGAATCTCGTAAGTAAGATCCTTTCTTCAATACATATAATTTATTTTTAAATTCGTCAACATTGGTTGACTCATGAATTTTAATCTGTAAACAACCACCCGATTCACGTTCAAATTTCTTACATTTAGTTTTGCGTTCTTGAGAGTATTCTTCAAATACCTTGAATAAATCTTTCATCTTGGAATCTCTTTGGGTTTTAATGTTTTTTAATTTATTTGCTTTCTCTATTAGAGAAGTTTCTCTTTTAACTAAATCATCGATTTGCTTGATTACTCTCAATCTTTGAAGTTCAATGCCTTTTCTATCTCCCCCAGCTTTCCTTACATGTTCTTCATACTTTTTCTTTTCTTCGTTAAAAATTAAGCTCCACTTTTTATATTCGACTTCTATTTTATTTAAAGATTTCTCAATTTCCTCAGATACAGAGTTCATTAATTCATCAGTTTCATTTCTGACAAGATTAATAGTATCTTGATTCCTTTTTATTACAGGATCTTTCGATAATGGATCCTCTATATGTGGAAATTCCATTTTCTTTATTACATTAATTTCAGCTTTTATCTCGTTATGTAAGTTTTCAAGGCTTGTTTGTTGCCACTTTAGAACTCTATCCTTTTCTTCAAGTAACTTATACTGGTCATAAATTGGGTCAGATAAAAGTTTATTTAGTTTTTCAAGCTCAGTACGATTAGTCAAGAGTTGCTTTCTAATGTCAGCCAAAATATTATAAGATTTGAGTCCACCTGCAAATTGTGTATCCAACTCACTTAAGTCGAGTTCCATATTTTTTATTCTGTTTTGAAAATGTTTAAAATCAAAAAACCTATCTATAAATCGAATTTGCTCTTGTTCATCTTCTGCAATTTTGACTATTTCATTTTGGCTTAAAAATAAAATAGGAAATGAACTCGCAATTCTTTCATGTTCTTCTTCTGCATAAGGATTTCCTTTAGTAGGGTTATAAGTACGCTCAATATAGTGTTCTACCCCAGTTTCATCTAGAACTCTAACTTCAACTGAACCGTATGTATCTAACTTTCTCTGTAGCTTTCTATTATGATCTTCAAATATGTCCTTTTGAGACGATACTTGTCCCAAAACAAATCTCATAAGCTCTACTAACAGAGATTTACCTGCTCCCTTTGCACCTAAAATGCTATTTAAACCAGGATGGAACATGGCTTCTTGCCCGTCAAAAAAGCCACCCTTTACTTTCACAGATTTTATATATGGGTAAATTAGTTGTTGAAATTCAAATTGCTGTCTTATACGAACTTCTCTATCGATAAAGCATTGTCTAAGACTCTCCAAATCTACTTCATCATCAACCTTAAAATAAGAAAATTTTGCTCCAATTCCATCTAAACTATGTTTATCTTCATCGCCTTTCTTTGAATCTGAGACTATATAAACACCTAGTTTTCGGCAATTATAGTTTGGGTCCTTTCCATTCAACAAATCAATCGCCCTAATTGATTTCTTTTTCTTTTCAGGATTAATAAAGTCATTAAGAGAAGTCTCAACTGCTAATAATCCCTTATGTTCAAAAATTTTTGTCCTAGTCTCTCCAGTTATATCATGAAGAACACCTTTCGATGATGTACAGTGAGCTAATACAGCAAGTCCATTGTATGGTTCGGATGAAATCGCATCTATAACCTGATAGGGTGCAAAAGGAGTAACAGCTTTTGGCGTCCCAAAATCATCCGGATTAATTTTCAAAGTTGCTAATAAACCTTGGATATGTTTAGTGCCTTTATCAGGACTTAAAATTGCGATTACATGTATCCCGGCTTTACCACCAGTACAGTAAATTTCAACACCAGGAAATATAGTCAGATTTTTGCCTTTATCAGCCTCTTTTACTTTATCTACCCATTCACCAGTATTATGATCGGTAATTGCTATACCTCTTAGCCCCTTCTCAAGGGCTTTTTTTACAATCTGTTCAGCAGTTACAGTCTTGTCTTGAAAGTCATGTGAACCCGGAGTATGTACATGGAGATCAAACTTCTTAAATTGTAAACCCGAATATTTTTTCATACATCTACCTCCTTTTAATGACCTCAAGTCAGATATAAATATTTCGCCTAACGTTCCGTGTCTGCGATGTCCCTGAACTGGACATCATAGGAATACCCCTTGGCGGTGCTTGCACCCAGTAAAGGGATATGGTGCGGCTATCTTCATGCTCGTTCTCCAAAGTCCTTCTTCGTGACATCACTGGTCCGCACCCTTGTGCAGACACATTGTTAGGCGGATGCCCCGCAGAATCATCTAATAGCTATAGTTATCTCTTCTATGTCAGTCATTTTCCATGTATTACCCTTCCTGAACAATTCCCCTGTCACTCTTATTAGTTGCCCCTTCCCATGTGCCTCGTAAGCAATCCTATATTGATGTCTATCTAAATCAAGTTTGACATATACTGTCTTTCCATCGTAATCATATTTAACTATAGCTTGGCGATTAAATGCTTCATCACTCATTGGATTCTTAGTTGAGTGTAATGTAATAATCTGACCAACAATAGTCTCTTGAAATGGTTCGATTTTCTTTAGCTCATCTGCCGCATATTCTAATACTTCGTATGATTTTTTTTCAAGCTTCCACAATTGTTTACTTCTTATATCCTCAGGCACACTAATTTTAGGACTCCAAGATACATGGAAATTGATTTCCTTAGCCTTTTCTTGTGACAATTCTAAAAGGGCTTCACACATTCTAGCATTTAAACCAATGTCAAAATTCTCCACTAAAATATCAGCATTATCTTGATTAACGGACTTTTCCACTAAATCCAATCCACGAATAATCCGCTCCATAACACGTCTCTCAAAGGGCACTTCCTCTTTTTCTTGAAAAAGCGTTAACTGTATATAGTTTGCTATAATTGGTGAGTTAATTGTAAATCCAAAACTTCCTTCAAACGTGTGGCCAAATTGGCATATATCGGCATGATATATGCCAACAGCTAATGGTTTATCAAAGAACGGAAGGCTTTTTTCTTCAGAACTTGCAGCATAAATAAACAAGTTTTTTAAAGCATACACATCGTTGGCTGCTACCGATAAAGGTATCGTCCCTGAAGGCCCAACATCCAGAATCCTGACTTTAATGATGTCATGACTTATTAGAGTGATTTTTTGTATTAGGCTATTAATATCCATGTCACTAGTTAACGACATAATAGTCAACGTATCTTTTATTCTTCTAATATAATCCTGCAATTCTCTGTTCTGAGGCAATAGCACTTCAAGTCTATTGCCTTCATTATCTTTAGGACTTAAGAATAACCTTATTTTTTTATTGGGATGATCTTTCGTCTCCCAATTGTTTTCAATAAGATATCTTTCTATATCCTCCAAAGATATTTTATTAAACTCGAACCGATCATTTGAATTATTCATGCTATTTCCCCCAAACGTACTTTTTCAATTAGCTTTATTACTGCATCGGGAGAAAACACATTTGTTCGTGGTATTCTTATCCTGACAGTATTCTTGTTTTTCGTTGGCGCACCATCCAAATAAAAATAATATGAGCATTTCCTAAGTATAATTTCTTCTTCTGAAATATTTAACCAGTCATCTTCTTCCTTTGGCAAACATAATAATACTAATAAACATGGGATGGAAGAGTTTTGATGTCTATATACAAGTTTATTGTAGGTGTCTACCTCAAGATCATAAACAATAGCTTCCTCTTCTGCTGCCCAGTTTGTTGTCGCTTTCAGTTGACAATCGAATGACACTCCCATATCCATCAATTTTCCGTTAAATCTATCTACTCGTCTTACACTTACATCTACACCATAATCTTTCGAGGTTATGTCAAAAGATGCGCCAGACTTAGCAACAACAGAGCTGACATAAGATACGGATAATGATTCTTCAATATTTTGAATCATAACGGTCATTCAAAAATCACCTCTTCATTACCATCAATTATTGACCCAAATGCGGGGTTTCGCCTAACGTTCCCGGCATTCCCGACGTGTCCGTCCCACTAGGGCTGGCGCAAGACTTGCCTCATCCTTATTAGCACAACCCTCAATGCAAGTCTTGTGACAGAGGACATGTGGGCGGCTTACCCTAAAACTCGCCCCACCGCCCCTTGCGGGAAAGCTCGTGTTGTACTAAACCGCTACGCGGTGGTCATCTGATTCCAGTTTCATGGTATCATCTTCCTATAAATTTAACTAGGAGGATGTTACCTTATGACAAATCATTGTGAAAAAATGAAGTTTGAGATGGAGCTCCGTGGATACTCCCAAAACACCAAAAGACATTACTTGAGCCATGTCCGATTACTTGAAAAGTATTATGGTCAATCCGCAGATCAGGTCTCTCCTGATGAAATTAAAAAGTTCTTTCATCACCGAATTAAGAAAGGTATTAGCTACAGCAACGTTAACATTTCCTGCAATGCCTTCAAACTCATGTTTAATTCTATCCTTAAACGTAATTGGTCTGATGAGGTTATTGTTCGTCCTAAAAAAGTAAAGAAGCTCCCTTATGTTCTATCCAAGGATGAAATTTTCTTAATCATGAATCACATCCCTAATGTGAAGCATAAAACCATTCTTTTGACTGCCTATTCTGCAGGTCTTCGCATTAGTGAGGTTCTTAACCTTTGTGTTTTAGATATTGACTCCACTAATATGCTTATCAAGGTTCGTTGTGGTAAGGGTGGTAAAGATCGCTTTATCATACTATGGAAAGAAAACCTTAGTCTATTCCCATAGTTAAATTAGCTGCTTTTGGTGGGGCTAAATGCTTCACAGAAAATTTCTCCGATGTCGTTAGCCTCTATAATGTGAATAAATGTCTTTTTTGTCAACTTACATTTATTTGGAATTTCCTATCTTTTATTATTTGCTGACTAATATTTAATAAATCACAAAATTATTTATGATAAATTTTACAATTATAAAATATGAGGTTACTACCACTTAGTATGGTAAGTTCATAATTAAAACCCCCGTAACCGTCACCTACTAATCGTAAGGACGGTTACTTTTGTTTGATGTTGTGATAATTAATTCTTACAACCATTTTTATCACAAGTTATTTTAGAACTAGTATTTACCCAATGGCTCGAATGTTCGTTGGTATTAGTTCCGCAACCAGTTGTTCCACCCTTTGTTCCAGAGTGTACAATTCCAGTCGGTATATGTTTAACTGCCATTTCCTCACCTCCTTTCAGACTACCCTTTTTTTCCCTAACAATAAATTTATTGTCTTTACAATATGGACAGGGGAATGTCACTAGCGTCATGCTACCTTCATCTTTGCAAAGTTACGGTATAACACCTTGTTATAAGAAGTGGGGGCCCCATAGCCAAAAGCCGCCATGGATGGCGTCTCTCCAAGCCATCAAATTCCTATTCCTAAGCTGTAAATTAATAATTATTATGTAGAACACTATTTGCCTAGTCTACATCGCAATTATGATCATTGGCAAAACCAACGGAAACCAATAGGTCTCTCCAATCCATATTCGCAAGCTTTACAGCATTCAAAAGCTCTTCATACTTACCATCAGATAATTTGATAGCAGCAAATTGAATCCTTTCCATTTGTCCAGAAGTGAAGCCTTCACATAATGGCAGATGGGTATTACATTTACTTATCAAGAGATCTTTTATACTTTCAACTTCATTCTCTGGAAATAACTTGCTGATTAGTCTCACTGTTCTTTCAGACAAATGTAACAAAAGTACTCCTCCCAAATTAAAAACTATGTAAAGATTTGATATAACTATTGCATTCCAGAACGCTAGTTCTGTTTTTATGCCAATATGATTGGCATTAGCGAACTGCAGATAGATAGTACTTACTATCTCTACAGTCCCCAAATGTATTTTAATATTAACATTGGCCTAATTAGTGTTTAGCTTAATCATAATACCTCAGCTGATTATTCAGAAGACTTACTTTTTAGACAATTTCTATACAAAAATTACATATCCTGCAACTTTATGGAAATATAATTTGTGCTGTTAATAAAAAAAGGATTGAAGGTGGTCAGATTTCTCTGTTTCCTTCAATCCTGGAAAGACTTTATTTTAAACCTACTTTATAACTCACTCAAAAAGCGGCTGACGGTTACTTTTTCTCCCCAACGTTCTTTAGGCACAATCATCTCAAGTTCCTTTTTAGCTCTAGAGGTGGCCACATACATTAAGCGTCGCTCTTCTTCAATATCTTCTGTTGAGGAACTTCTTGCATGTGGAATAACATCTTCAATGGCTCCTATTATAAACACATACTTAAACTCCATGCCTTTACTTTTATGAATACTTAATAAACGAACGACATCTGCATTGGGATTAAGTGCTATCTTCTTTTTCTCCTGCTGTATTTCACTTATCTTATCAATATGCTCAATAAAATCTTTAACGGTTTGAAATTTCTTCGCTGAAGCTTCAAGTTCTTCAAGATCTTCAAGAATAACCTTATCGTTTTTCTCATAGACATTGTTACCCTTTAAGATAAATGAGTCATAATTTCCTTTGTTTCTTACTAATCTAATAGCTTCAACTGGTTTAATATTTCCAAGACTGTTTATTAAAGAAATTTTATCCTTCATATTTTTTATTTGATAATCTGGCATATCACTTATTGTTTTAACAGCTTCAAGAATATTAGAATACTTGCCCGCTTTAGTTCCTTCTATAATCCATGTTTCCTTTTCTTTACTTAGATACAATGATGGAGAAATTTTAGAAAAAGATTTAAAATCATTTGGGTCTAGTGCTAACCGTAAATGAGAAATAAGTCCACTAACCATTAGCTTCTCATAGAACCCCTCCCCTTCTTGATCAATAATGAAAGGGATATCAAACTCTAGTAAGGTTTCTAGAGTTGAGCGGACGTAACTGTTAGTTCTAAATAGCACAGCAAAATCATTAAATGAGTATCTTTCTTCTGATACTAATGTCTTAATTCTTCCTGCGAGATATAAGCTTTCAGCTGACTCATCTTCTACATTAATTAATTTAGGTCCTGATCCATTTACTTTATCTGTAGCTAGAACTTCTTTTTGAATTCGTGTTTCATTGTTTGAGATTATTTTTGAGGAAAGACCTATAATTTTAGGACAAGATCTATAATTAACATTTAACTGATAGAAGTGAGATTTCGGAAATATTTTCGAAAATGATAAAAGAATTTCTGGGCTAGTTCCGCGGAACCCATAGATTGCTTGATCATCATCGCCAACTACAAAAAGACTATCATCAGGCTCTGCAATCATCTTAACAATTTCCCACTGGCTCTTACTGGTATCTTGCATTTCATCTACTAAAATGTGTTTGAATCTGTTTTGACAGGATTTTCTTACATTGATGTTCTTCTTTATTAAATGATTAGTTTCAATAATTAAATCATCAAAGTCTAAAAATCTATTTTGCGATTTATAATTTTCATAATTCTGATAGACCTGTACAAGATTAGCATTAGAATCATCATCAGATATGTCTTCTGGGTGCAGCATGTTATTTTTCCAAAAAGTTATTGCTGTATTTGTATCTTCATAAGAGACACTTCCCCTTAATCCTGTATCTTTAAGTAGATTGGTGATTAGTATTCTTTTTCTTTCGTTAGAAATGAGATTTATCTGATAGCCTGACCATTGCAAAAGTTTATAAAATACACTATGTAGTGTTCTAATAACAACGTTGTTTACTTGATCTTTAGATAATATTGAAATAACTTGGAGTTTATCTTTCATTTCTTCTGTAGCTTTTTTTGTAAATGTAACTGCCAAAATGCTTTTTGGGTCTATTTTTTGAACGGCTATTAAGTAAGCTATTCTAGCTATAATTGTGGTGGTTTTTCCTGAGCCTGCGGGAGCTAAAATACAATTAGCACCTAACGGTGCCTTTACAGCTTCTAATTGGCTTTTATTAAGTATAATATTAGCTTTTTCAAGACCTCTAAAGAACCAAGCATCTTTGCTATTGTTGGTTATGATTTTCTTTGAATTTAAGTCTATATTGGAAATATTGGCAGGTGTGATTTGTTCAATGGTTTCTCGTAAGGGCTTCACTTTTTTTGCTGGTTTACTACGGGGTTGTATTTCAATTTTTTTATTTAAGACATGATCGAGCCATGAAGTCATTAGCAAATTTCTCCTATTCTTTTTGATTATGCATTATATCTATCATAGGTAATACATGCTTTCTTGTCAATTTTCTTCTATGGTGAAAATTTTTGCTAAGTAAATATAAATAAGCCTGTATCTATCTTGCTGATACAGGCTTTCAGTACACATTTTATTCTATAAATTCATTAATTAGCGTTGATGCTTCCCGTTTGATAGGCCATTAAAATCACAGCTAGTTGTGCTTAAAGAGCCTCTTAGTCTCATAGAATCAATTATACGTTTAACAGCCAACAAAATTGCAGCTTCCGTTAAATTGATTTTTTCCTTATTGCTTATATCAAGGATATCGACAAAAGTATCCTTAATTATGAAATCAACAAAATTAAAAACTGTTTCTTTCTTCCTTTGTTGTGCACTTAAGGAGCCAGAGTATTCCATATTAGAAGCAATAACGCCACCAGAATTTGCTACTATATCTGGAAAAACAAATATCTTTTTGTCTTCTAGAATATTCATGCCATCTGGAGTAATAGGCATATTAGCTCCGGAAACTACAGCTTTAGCTCGCACAAGCTTGGATGTTCTTTCATTTAGTACATGGCCTGCTGCACAAGGTAAAAGAGCATCTACCTCTAAACTAAATAATTGATCATTGTCAATGACTTCTTCTGAAAACCCTACTATAGTGCCTTTTTTTTCAGCATAATTCATCATTTTTTCAATATCAAAGCCACCTTTAGAATATACACCGCCATTAATATCACTAGCACCTACAATAGTAACACCTTGTTCAGCTAGGTAATAAGCAGTATAAGAACCCACGTTACCAAAACCTTGAATAGCTATTTTAGCTTTTGATGGTTCTATGCCTAAATGTTTTAAGGTTTCAATTGTGGAAACTGCTACACCATAACCGGTACTCTCTTTTCTGCCAGATAACCAACCATGTACTCCTTCGGGTTTCCCAGTTACTGAAGCAGGGTCATCTGTAGCATTATATATTTCTGTCATCTGTTCTCCACTTGAACCCATATCTGGTGCAGGAATATAAGTATGGCTAGTTAACATTGCTCGAAACTTACTTCCGTATTCCTTAAAAATTGCCCTTTTTATTACCTTCTCAAAATCTAAACTCCTAGTTTTTATAGCAAATAAGTTATAAAAATCTTGCATATCAACTCGTATCCCAGTTTTTCCACCACCAAACTCAATACCTGTCACAGCAGTTTTTAAAGTCATAAGTCTAGCTAACTCTGTTGTTTCCCAAACGTCAACATCATTAGCCAATCTAATACCACCCTTGTAAGGACCGCGTGCATTGTTGTGAAGAACTATACAACCCCAAACATTAATAATTTTTCCAAAGACTTCTACGGGCAATCGGAATATGTAAATGTTTTGCGGTTTAATCAATTCTGTTATGATATCACTACCAAGACCTAAATGTTCACCTGCTGTTTGTATTAAACCACTTGATACATTAGGTGGTTCCAGGCTACCAATAATTTGTTCCATACCCGTGGCTTGTATAGAAACCATTAGATTCTTACCCCCTCGTGTATAATATATTTAGTACATTAATATAAGTCTATACACATATATCCTAAAAAAGCAAGGTTTAGATTTAGTTTTACCATAAAACTAATATTCTGCCGGTAATTCTTCTAATTCGGCCATACCAAATACTGGACCATCTTTACATACATATTTGCTTCCTATATAATATTCCTGCTAATATTATTGGTAGTCTTTCAAGGATTTTTGCTCCAAAACAGTAAATAACCGCTGATCAAGACGCACAAACCTTAATCGGCGGTTGTGATATCATTTTTTCAAATAGTGGGAAGTTTTAAGGTCATATTAGTTCTACAGAATCCCCTTTTTTTATTTTACCACCTTTAATAACTTTACAAAACAGACCTTTGCTTGGTAAAAGGCTTACTCCAAATGTTTTGCTAACAATACTAGGATGATCCTCTTTACCAATTTGAGTTACCTGTAATACTGCATCTATAGCCAATCTGATTTTGCTTCCAACAGTCAAGCGCGATAAATCCAGGCCAGCAATTAGAATATTTTCTGCAAAATCACCGGGTCCGGCATTCAATTTATGCTCTTTATTGGCCATTTGAACACTTTCCCAATTAAGACAAGTAACCTGGCGTCCCCACTTCCCTGCGTGTCCATCTTTTTCAATTCCATAATCTTCTATTATATTAGCTTCAGACACTTCTTTTTTAAGTTGTCCTCTCTCTGGGCTAACAGAGATGGCATATATAATTCCTTTAATCATTGATACCACGCCTTTCTAATAATAGTCCAATCAATGCCCGCAATAGCAATAACGTAATATTTATTTTTCGGAATGACATTCTGAACAATAACCAAAAAACTTTAATTCATGATTGATGACAGTAAAGCTCTTTTTTTCATAGATTGCCTTTTCCAACACATCAAGCAAATCATCATTAAATTCTATTATTTTGCTACATTTTAAGCAGATTAAGTGGTGATGATGATGCTTATCATGACTTGATAACTCATAGCGAGACTTACCATCATCAAAATTCATTTTTTGTAATACTTCAATATCTGCTAGTAAATCTAGGGTTCTGTAAACTGTAGCAAGGCCTATTTCTGGATACTGATTTTTAACAATTTGATAAATGTCTTCAGCACTAAGATGCTTTTGTTCATTATCCAAAAATACCTTTAAAATGGTTTTCCGTTGTGGGGTAAGTTTATAGTCTTTTTCTTGTAGTTTTTGATAAATTACTTCTAAAGATTTTTTCACTATAATTTACTCCTTTATACTTTTTATAGCTAATCACATTTTGAGCTTTTGTCCTCTGGACAATTCTGTTCAAACCTATGTCTGCGGCATCTACCACATCCATAGATTTGCTCTCTTTTGTCGCAAAGCTTGTAATCGCCACCCTCTATCTTCAAAATATTACCATTAACTAAAGAATCTGCAAGCTTTATACGAGCTTCGTTGTATATCCTCTGGACAGTTGTGCGAGCGACATTCATTTGATCAGCGCATTCCTCTTGCTTCATCCCCTCTAAATCTATAAGACGAATGGTTTCATATTCCTCAACTGTCATTATAATTATTTCAGTATCTAAATCTGTTGCATTGAGTGGGCCAAACAAGTTACTATCTGGCAGGCAACATACTTTTCTCCATTTTCTAGGTCTTGGCATGATTGATTCACCTCATATTTATAAGATAAATAACAGGGAATGGTTATCGACATATGCTTTTTCAGTTTTTATTATATACCTTTTTGAACATATGTCAATAACGTCTTTAAAAAAAGAGGTCAGACAATAATGCCTGACCATGTGAGTATTAATATGTGTATTTAACTACACAATGATTGAAAATCGTCCTTTTTTCGGATGGTTTGCAGCTGTGAAATTGCTTGTTCTAGCTGCCCTGTTCTCATATATGCTAAAGCCAGTATTTGCCGCAAATTAAGATTATAATGCTCTCTATTTAAAGCACTCTTGCAGATATCTATGGTTTCGTGATACTTACCATTGTTCAAAAGGGCCTCACATAATTTAATCAGAATGGTTTCATTATCATTGATTGTAAGTGCCTTTTTGTAAACAGGAATTGCACTTTCACTTAGGTTATCGGTCATGCATAGTGCCTCTGCATATATAACAGTAGTATGCTCAGACAAAGCGTAAACATTTATTTTATTGCAATATTCCACAACTGATTTTATAAGCCCTAATTCCATCATTATTTGTGCAGCAGTTTCAATATATTGGATATTGTGTGGGGCTATAGAAATAGCTTCTCTGAGTATGTCGGCTTTGTCCAGATTTTTCGACAAATTTTTGTCACCTTTACAAATGTAGTCTGCAAGAGACAAAACAATATAATCGTGTGTATCCTTCGTGGAATTTCCTTTGACATCTAAGATAAAAGAAATTCTTTCATAGTTTAATTGGCCGCTATCTAGGTAAGCCTTAGCTAAAAGATCAGATGCTCCAATTAATTCTTTTGAGTTCAAATTTAATTTTTCTAATAGTGATATAGCCTTAGAATACTCACCCATTTTGTAATACTCACTAGCTATATTTAAACCTGTTACTTGTGTAGAATAACCCTTTTCTCTAGCACTCTTGAAATAGCTAAGTGTTTGTGCAGAATTGCTTTCTTCTAAACATATAGTACCTTCTACAGCTGATTCTATTCCAAGGGAAACATCAGATACTTCCAGATTTCTAAACATTTGTTCAGATTTTTCTTTTAGTGAGATTTCTTTGGTTTTCCTAGCTTTGGCTGTAATATTTGATGACACTCCGTATATTATAAGTCCTGGCATAATTCCAAAGAAAGGAATGGTTAGTAAACCAACTAACGCAATTATTCCTCCTGCAACACTAACTGTCTTACTTACCTTACCTGTCTCCTTAATAGCTTTATCTAAGGAAATCAGATGCCCCTGGACTCCACACTTGCTACAACCTTTCTCACTAAGCCATGTAACTTCTCCACATTTCCCACAAACCACCACAAAATCCTTATAACTAACTGTCATGATGCACCTCTCCCTTCATATTTTTTATAAATCATTACCATTGATCTTACTTATCTACATAAGCAAAAGCCGTGCCAGATCATTAGAAATGGATTATTTTACACTTATTCTTAATATCGTTGAACATAACACTTACGCTTTAAGGCTTTAAAATGGAAATAAGATATTGGAACTCCTCCAAAAAGAATAAAAAAACACATCCTTTTTAAAAGATGTGTGCAAATAGGTACATATTTAGTGAACAGTTGTGCTTTAAGGTACATTATGTCTTATTCACGCTCATGTTTTGCCATTCGCTCTAAATGACTGTATAAAGACCTACGAGAAATACCAAGGTAACGTGCTGTTTTAGCTTTGTTACCTTGATGTTTCTCTAGAGCTTCCTCAATCACTTCATCTACAAATTGATTAAGGGGAAAAGACTTTGTAGGCAACGAAAAGTTATCAGCATTATTTGTTTGATAAGTCTCGACTGATTTTTGATTATTTTTAATAAGCTTTAAATGATGAGGTTTAATCTCAATATCATCATACATAAAAACTGCCCATTCTATAATATTTTTTAGCTCTCGAACGTTCCCTGGCCAGGAATAAGTTAAGAGTTCTTGTTGAGCGTTTTTGCTAATACTCCTGAAATTCTTCTTTTTTTGTTTTGAAAATTGCTCCAAAAACATTTGAGCTAATTTAATGATATCATCCATTCTTTCTCGCAATGGTGGAATGATGATATGGCCTACTTTAAGTCGGTAATATAAGTCCTTACGAAATTTACCATCTGTTACCTGTTTTTCAAGATTAGAATTGGTGGCACAGATTAATCTCACATCTGTTTGAATTTTTTTTAAGCCACCTACTCGATAAAATTCCTTTTCCTGAATTACTCTTAAGAGTTTTCCTTGAAGTTCTAAAGGGATTTCAGTAATCTCATCTAAAAAAAGTGTTCCGCCTTTGGCTATATCAATCTTACCTTGTTGTCCCTTAGACAATCCTCCTGTATAAGACCCTGCCTCATAACCAAATAATTCGCTTTCAAAAAGACTTGGTGTTAAAGCAGCACAGTTGATATCTACAAAATTTGTTGCTGTTCCAGTTTCACCAAAGTGGATGAGGCGAGCTATAACCTCTTTGCCAGTTCCAGTCTCTCCTTGAATAATTACTGGAATAGAACGATCTACATGATACATTTGAGTTTGACGGACTATCAGCTTCATTTGATCTGAAAAAATCCCTATTGAGTCTAGACCGGTATATTTTGCCATCAATTTCCTAAGCCGTTGAGTTTCTTCTCTAGATTCCTTAGTTGCAGTCTCTAACTCACTATCAAAGTGTTCTGTAAGCTTTTTATTTTCTCTGCGCAGAGCTTGGTGTTCCGCAATTCTTTCTGTAAGAACAGCGAGTTCCTCAACGTTTAGAGGCTTAAGTAAATAATCGTAGGCACCTGACCTTAGAGCGCTGATAGCTGTCTCTAGTTCACCATGACCAGTATATATTACTACATCTGTTTCTGAGTATTTAGGAAGTTTGGAAATAGCTTTTAATAATTCTACCCCTGACAGATGCGGCATTTTAATATCTGTTAAGACCATGGGGAATTCCCCGCTTTTATATATTTCAAGAGCCTCTCTGCCATCATCACACTCTACCACGTGATGTCCAAGCTGATTTAAAAAATCAGCAACGGAACTCCTACCGTGTCTATCATCATCAACAAGCAAAATATTCACTAGTCTCTCACCCTTCCATTTAAGCCTTTAGAAATCAAAAACTCAACTCTAAAGGTGGCTCCGCCCTCTTGATTCTCCATGAGATATATTTTTCCACCTAGAGAAGCTGTAATAGAGTAGACAATAGATAAACCTAGTCCCATATTACCCTTTTGTTTTTTGGTTGTAAAAAAAGGATCAAAAATCTTACTGCGATATTCTTCCTTGATTCCAGGCCCATTATCGCTTATTTCCAGGAACACTTTGTTTGCTGACCAGGTTTTACAAGTAATAGTCATTCGGTCTCTATCAGCTGTCTCTAAAGCTTGAAGTGAATTAATAAGGAGATTCATTATTATTTCTTCCAGACGCACCTGATCCCCTTGGATGGGAGGCAAATTTTCTTCAAGTGACTTTTTAATCTCAATACCATGTGTAGAGATTTGCCTACCTACAAGGCTTAATGCCCCCTCAACTGCCAGGTTTAAATCACAAGGAACTAGTTTACCAGGATACTCATCTTTAATAAATTGGCGCATATTTTTTATAATATACTCAATTCGCCTAGCCTGAATAGACACTTTTTCTAAATTATCCATTGTTTTAACTGGATCGGGAGTATTACCCTTTTTGTAAAAATAGAGCATACCATCTACAGTTACTTTTAAAGAGTTTAGGGGCTGATTTATTTCATGGAGCATGGATAATGGTTTAATAATTATATTCTTTAAGAATATGTAACCAATAAGGATAACAATAATAACAGCTAGTGCAGCAATTGCTACAGCCTGTAAAGCTGCTTGCATGGACAGGTCAATATATGGGTCTTCAGGCACGCCTGTGTACCAAATTCCAATAATTTCACCTTCAGCATTATGGATTGGATCATATCCAGTTTGGTTCCAACTTCCTACAACATTAGCTCTTCCGACAAAGCGTTCATTTTTCTTAAGTACTATTTCTGCCACGTGATCTGAAACTTTTGTATTAATAGCTCTTTCGCCATCCTCGGTTCGAACATTTGTTGCAACTCTAGTATCAAGCTGAAATATAGTTACAGTATTACCACCTGTTAAATCCCCAATTTCATCTACAATTTCATAATTACCATTCATCATAACGGAACCTTTATAAAGATAGCCATCTCTTAAGCTCCAATCGCCAGGAATTTTTATATCTAAATAACTGTAACCTAGTTGGATATCAGAAATTAGTTTTTGCTGGGCACTACTAATTAAATTATTTTTTGTTGTGGTGTAACTAGCGATTGTTAAAAGGGTGGCCATAGATAATACCACTATAATTAAACCAATAATCATTTTTTGACTTATAGTCCATCTCATTACTATTCCTCCAGGCCTTTGTTATTCAATGAACTTAATATACTATATTCAAAACTAAATATATTCTTGGATTTATTGTAATTCTGTTTTGTAGTGCTTTTTTTCTGTGTTTTATAATATTTTAAAAATTGATTATATATCTTCCTCAAAAAATTGTAATTGATTATCTATAGCTAAATCAGGTGTCTTCTCAAAAGTTAGGCTTTTTATTGTTCCTAGCTGCCTTAACTTCTTTTTCGCATCTTTCATGTTTTTAGCTTGGACAGTTTTTCTTATGGTCCTTTCAGCTTTGTTTTTGTCAAAGTAATTAATAATAGCAGTATAAAGGTACAATATTTAAAACCTCCTTGCCATAATTTACATCATATCTATTATAACAAAAAATTATGATGTTCAACGAAGTAATAAATAGTTAATACTAGTATTTTCTTTATACATTGATAGATAAGGTAATACTATAGAAATACGACAACCCCTCATTTTGGGAGTTGTCGTATTTCTAAACCTTTATTATTAGTAGTTACCTAAATATTTTTTGATTTCCCAATCATGAACTTGATCTGTATAATCCGACCATTCTTTATACTTAGCTTCCAAAAAACGATCATAAATATGACAACCAAGTGATTTTTTTATAAGAGGGTCAGCCTCCATAGACCTTAAAGCAGCATATAAGTCTCTAGGTAGATGTTGTAAATCAAGCTGGGCTCTCTTTTTAGGAGATAAATTATATAAATCCTCTTCTATAGAAGCAGGAGGTTCGATTTTGTTTTTAATTCCATCAAGACCTGCTTTTAACATGACAGCAAACATTAGATATGGATTTGCTGTTGGATCCGGAGACCTTAATTCTACCCTAGTCGCTGATTTTCGGCTAGCTGGAACTCTGATTAATGTACTTCTGTTAGATTTTGACCAACCGATTTGGATAGGTGCTTCATACCCAGGTTTTAACCGCTTATAGCTGTTTACTATTGGGTTACCAATAGCTGTCATACCGTTAGCATGCCTTAAGATGCCACCTATATAATAATGAGCCATTTTACTTAATCCGCTTTCTGTAGTACTATCATAAAAAATATTTTCTCCATTTTTAAATAAGGACTGGTTGCAATGCATCGCTGATCCATTCTCATTAAAAAAAGGTTTAGGCATAAACGTAGCGTATAAATTGTGCTGTTTAGCAATATTTTTTACTACATCTTTAAATGTAACCCATTTATCAGCAGTTTTTAATGCTTCATCATATTTAAAGTCGATTTCATGTTGACCAGGTGCAACTTCGTGATGAGAAGCTTCAATTCTAAAACCCATTTTTTTCATAGTTAGAACTATATCTCGTCTCGCATCTTCACCCCTATCTACAGGAGCTAGATCAAAATAACCTGCATGATCATGAATGTGAAAAACAGGAGAACCATTTTCATCAGTATGAAATAAGAAAAACTCTCCTTCAGGTCCTACATTCAATTCTAGTCCTAATTCTTTGACTTCATTTAATGCTCTTTTTAAAGTATTTCTTGGGCATCCTTCAAAAGGTTCACCGTCAGGGGTATGAACATCGCATATCATGCGAGCTACACCCATTTCCTTGGGTCTCCAGGGCATTACTTGGAATGTATCTGGATCTGGTATTAGACATTGATCTGATTCATTGACTCTGGCAAAACCATCTATAGATGATCCGTCAAACATTAAATTACCTTCAAAAGCATTTTCTAATTCATCAGGTGTTATATTGACACTCTTTAATATTCCAAAAATATCAACAAATTGTAATCTAATAAATTCTATTCCATTTTCCTCAATCTTCTTAATTACTTGTTGCTTTTCTACCTCCGTGGAATTAATAGTAATCCTCCTCATGAATTTGCGTTATAATAAAAGAAAAGCTACCTATTTGAAAACAACAGGCAAGCTATTTACCTTAATATACTATCATTCTTTGTTTACTAGGTCTAATCTACTGAGCGATATAGAGGTGTACTAATTAGGCCTAACAGATACTTCAGAAAGTATACCTCCCCCACATACAAACTATTGCTAGTTCATTAGCATATACTCTTAAATACTCTCTACAAGACTATATGAATACAACGGGGTTAAAAAGATGCCTAGTTAATGGTTAGCTAAAGAGGTCGTTAAGGAAATATTTGTTATTGCATTTCTAGGTATATTCCTGTATAGTTGCATTGTTTGGGTATTTTTATAATTGAAGGAGGTTGCGCTATGAAAAAATTTGATGTTATAGTTGTTGGAGCAGGACCTGCCGGTATTTTTACGTGTTATGAATTGGTAGAAAAAAAGCCAGATTTAAAAGTACTTTTAATAGACAAAGGTCATGATATATATAAACGTAGTTGTCCTATCCTCCAAAAAAAAATTACCAAATGCCCACCACCTAATAAGAATAAGGTTTTTACAGGATGTCTACCTGCTTGTTCAATTACTAATGGTTTTGGTGGTGCAGGTGCATATTCAGATGGGAAATTTAATATTACAACAGAGTTTGGTGGCTGGATGACAGAATATATGTTATCTTCAGAAGTGTTGGATCTGATAAAATATGTGGATAATATAAATATTAAACATGGGGCTACCGCAATAGCATCAGACCCAACAACACAAGCTGTAAAGAATATTGAGAAAAGAGGTTTAGCTACAGGATTAAAGCTATTAAGAGCTGAAGTTAAGCATCTTGGTACAGAGCAAAATTTGCAGATTCTAAAAAGCATTTATGAGTATCTTAAAACTAAAGTAGATATGATGTTTCAAAATGAAATTACGGATCTAATAATCAATAATAACGATGGTCTGTTGTCAGTTGAAGGGGTTCGTACTTCATCCAATGAAGAATTATTTGCGGATAAGGTGGTTGTTGTTCCTGGAAGAGATGGCTCACAGTGGTTAACTAAAGTTTTACAATCACATGATCTTGAAATGAGTAGTAATCAGGTTGATGTTGGTGTAAGAGTAGAAACTTTAGATACTATTATGGAAGAAATAAACGAAAATCTTTATGAAGGTAAATTTATATTCAGAACTTCTGTTGGAACAACTGTAAGGAGTTTTTGTAGCAATCCTTCAGGTCATGTAGTTATTGAAAACCATAGTGGGATTATGCTTGCAAATGGTCACGCATATAAGGCCAAGAATCTTGGAAGCAATAACACTAATTTTGCTTTACTGGTATCACACAAATTTTCATATCCATTTAATAAACCAACAGAGTACGCCAAAGCAATTTCCAAACTTGCTAATGATTTGTCTGGTGGTAGTGTTCTATTACAGAGTTTTGGAGATGTTATTAAGGGCAGACGCTCTACTGAAAAACGAATTAAAGAAGGTTTTGTAGAGCCTACTCTAAAAGAAGCTGCAGCAGGCAATTTAAGCTTGGTTCTTCCTTATAATACGATGAAAAGTATTATTGAGATGATACAGGCTTTAGATAATGTTACACCAGGAATTGCATCTGAACATACATTGCTTTATGGAGTTGAAGCAAAGTTTTACTCTTCACGACCTAAATTAACTAATAGCTTTGAGACAGAAATTGCAGGATTATATGCTGGAGGAGACGGTGCAGGTTTAACAAGGGGTCTAGCTCAAGCAGGTGCTTGTGGAATAGCAATAGCAAGAGATATTGTAAAAAACAGATAGCTTAAATGCGAAAAACCTCTTTATTTAAAAGAGGTTTTTCGTTATTTTTGAAATACTTCTGGATTTAGGCAGTTAGGAGGTTTTTTGTTTTCCATTACTGCCAGTATATTTTTGACAGCAACTAATCCCATATTGGTTCGAGCTTCAAAGGTTGCACTTGCTACATGAGGAAGAATTACTACATTATTTAAATCAGCAAGACCTGGTGCAAGCGCAGGCTCATTTTCAAAAACATCAAGACCCGCTCCCCAGATTTCGTTATTAATCAATGCTTCAACAAGAGCTTTTTCGTCAACAACAGGACCCCGAGAAGTATTAATTAAAATAGCAGTATTCTTCATGATTTTTAATTCTCTTGAACCAATAAGATGTTGAGTGCTTGAGGTTAAAGGTACGTGTAATGAAACATAATCAGAATTGGCAAGTAACTGATCAAGGTTAACAAAAGTCGCGGCAGTTTCTTTTTCAAATTCTAGATTAGGTTTATTATCATAGTATAGTATTTTCATTTCAAACCCCTTTGACATTTTTGCAAATACTTGACCTATTCTTCCAGCCCCTATGATGCCTAATGTCTTACCCTTGACGCTATGGCCTAATAAAAGCTGTGGTCCCCATCCTTTAAACTTCCCACCCCTTAAGTAATTATCTGCTTCTACTACTCTTCTTGCAGTACAAAGTAGTATGGCCCACGCTAGCTCTGCAGTTGCATCTGTTAAGACTTCGGGTGTATTAGTAATATAAATTCCTCTTGCAGTTGCAGATTTAATATTAATGTTATTAAATCCTACTGCATAGTTAGCGATAATCTTTACACCTTTAGCTGCATCCATTACTTCACTATCTATTATGTCAGTTAATAAGGAAATAATAGCATCCGTTCCTCTAACGTTTTGTAAAAGCTCTTGCCTTGTCAATACCCTGTCTTCTGGATTAACTTCTACATTACAATTTTCTTTCAATAAATCCATGGCAGGTTTTGGAAGCAATCTTGTCACATACACGTTCCATTTGGACATATTTATCCCCCTTTTATATACTGTGTAGTAAATAATCTGACCAAGTTTTTATCACATCTTTTATTGATCTGGACAGGTGTATTCTTTTTGCCGTAGCTATCTCAGGAGAAAATGATGCCTCAATCTACTTTCCTTTTAAATTGGAGAAGAATAAACATCATAACTGTAGCTAACCCAATTCCAAACACCAGTATCCCGTATTCCGAAAATAGCCAAATTAGGAACCAATCCATTATTTGCACCTCTTTACGGCGTTTTTAATAGTCTGTACATAGTGCAGATAATGATACTATTGATTTTAGAAAACACCTGGAAAATTCCCAGGTGTTTATCTTATACTATCAGAATGTATAAGTTCAAACAAGGTAGATAGTATTTACAAAGACTAAGGCTTCCGCCTGCGTCTATGGACTTGGCGGAAGCCAAGTTTTGTTTTAGCCGCACTTGCTAAAGCCACAATCGCATTTTAGACATCCTTCAGCAAATGTTAACTTTTCTTTACAATCAGGGCAAATAGCTAAAGATATTAACTCGTCCTCTGACATGGTTTCATATTTGGTTGGCAATTCTTCAGAAGTAGCACTTAACTCGGAGACTGTATTATTAAAGATACTTTTAACATTCTTATTATCCTTTACAAATTGTAGTTCTTGTGTCAGTATTCTACCAATAATATCTGGGCATGATTTACCAACTAGTGCGTCGTTATTAGCTCTTCTCCTAAGGAATGTAGGACAGCTTACTGATGTGAGTTGATCTATTATTGCATCAGGTGATATATTTGCCCTTAAAGCAAGGGATATTAATCGACTTACACCTTCGGTAAAGCCACTACAACCACCCGATGAACCAGTAGTAATAAATGTTTCTATCAGGCCTTCCTGGTCATAATTAACGGTAATATACATTCTACCACAACCAGTACTAACCTGTTCTGTAATACCGACTGTCCTTTTGGGTCTTGGTCGCGGATATAGCTTGTCTATGTTCATAGATGGTTCTAATTTTCCTTTGCTACCCTTAATTAATACTTCTTCTTCTCTACTACCTGTTCTGTATACAGTAACGCCTTTACACTCTAGTGTATAGGCCAGCATATAAGCCCTCATTACATCTTCTTTAGTCGCATAATTTGGGAAATTAACTGTTTTAGATACAGCATTATCACAGTACTTTTGAAAGGCTGCCTGCATTTTTAAATGCCATTCAGGTTCAATTTCTAGAGCAGTAATAAATACATTACGAATGGTTTCTGGGAGCTCAGTAATCTCTTCTACACTACCAGCAATAGCAGTCTTTTCTATAATTACCTTAGCCTCGTCAGGTGAGTAATTACTAGTAACATATTCTTCGAAAATGGGATTAACTTCAACTAAGTTAGCGCCATCCAAGACATTCTTAGTATATGCTATTGAAAAGGAAGGTTCTATTCCCGAGGAAGTTCCTGATATCATACTAATGGTTCCTGTAGGAGCAATAGTAGTACAGGTAGCATTTCTCACTGGTTTACCAATAAAGATACTTTGATTTATATTGGGGAAATTTCCCCTTTCTTCAGCTAACGAAGCAGATGTTTCGTGGGCTTTACTATTTATAAAAGCCATAACCTTTTCAGCCAATGCAATGGCTTCTGTAGAGTTATATGGTATTCGAAGCTTAAAAAGTAAATTAGACCATCCCATGACTCCTAGCCCAACTTTTCTATTACCTTGGACCATGTCTTGAATTTTTTCCAAGGGGAACTTATTTGCTTCAATTACATTATCTAAAAATCGCATTGACCAGATAACAGTATCTTCTAGCTTGTCCCAGTTAATACTATCATTCTCATACATATTTTCTAAATTAATAGATCCTAAATTGCACGCCTCATAACCAAGTAAGGGCTGTTCTCCACAAGGATTAGTAGCTTCTATACTACCAAGCTGTGGTGTAGGATTATCTGCATTTAGTCTATCCAAAAATACAATTCCTGGTTCACCATTGGACCAAGCTTTTTCAACTATTAAATCAAAAACTTTCTTAGCCTTATATCTGTCATAGACGGTTCCTTTAAATTTAAGGTCATAATAGTCATCACTATCGAGGGCATCCATAAATTCCTTGGTAATACCAACGGAAATATTAAAATTAGTCAAGTCATTATTATTTTGTTTACATGTAATAAACTCCATGATATCAGGGTGATCAACACTTAATATACCCATATTGGCTCCCCTGCGAGTTCCACCCTGTTTTATTGCTTCTGTAGCGGAATTAAAAACCTTCATAAATGATATAGGCCCTGATGCGACTCCACCAGTTGTATTTACAGGACTATTTTTGGGTCTGATTCTTGAAAAAGAAAAGCCAGTACCTCCACCACTTTTGTGAATCAAAGCTGCATCTTTAACAGCTGTGAAAATTCCTTCCATGCTATCCTCTATAGGTAATACAAAGCAAGCAGATAACTGCCCTAAATCTCTTCCTGCATTCATTAAGGTTGGACTGTTAGGCATAAAGTCAAGTTCTGTCATAAGAGAATAAAATTTATCTTCAATGGCTTTAATCTTACTTTTTGAAAGTTTAGGATTAAAATTAATCTCAATACCTGCGACAAAGTTAGCTACCCTTCGGAACATGTCTTCAGGTTTTTCTACTGGTATACCATCCTTTTTGATTAAATATCTTTTTTCCAAAATTTTAACTGCATTCTCTGTTAAGTTCATGGATATTCCCCCTAATCCTGGTTTTCATTTTCATTTATGTTTGAAAGTCTGTTTAAAACATCTTCAAGTTCCTCTAATGCATTGCCGTAGCCATTCCAATCTCCAGCTTTCTGTCTTTCGATAGCTTCATTGAATAATTGATTTGCCCTACTTATTAATTGACTGGCTGTTTCCCCGACAATTATTTGTTCATCAGTATTTTCATCTTCAACATCTCCAACATCTCCAACATCTCCAACATCTTCAACATCTATGGGAATGCGTTCTCCAAATATGGCTTGAAGAGATAGTTCTAATGTTTCCTCCATTACAATCTGGTCTCCATAAGCTACTATAACTCTTCTTAACTCCGGGATCTTGCTTTGTTCAGCTTGAAGAAATATGGGTTCTACATAAAGTATGGAGTTTTCGATGGGGATTACCAAAAGATTACCTCTCAAAACCTGTGATCCTCTTTGATCCCACAGGGTTAACTGTTCGGATATCTCAGAATCCTGATCAATTCTACCTTCAATCTGCATAGGGCCAAAAAGATGTTCTTCCTTAGTAAACTGATATAACATAAGCGTACCATAATTGTCACCATCACTCCGAGCTGCAAGCCATGACACCATATTTGCTCTATTTAATGGAGTAAATGGGAGCATTAAAACATATTCAGGATCAGTTTCATCTGGAAGCTGCATTATTGTATAATAAGGCTCCATCGGTTGACTTTCACCTTGGAATATTTCCTGGGGAATGGTCCATGCGTCTTCTCTGTTATAGAATACTTGAGGGTTTTGCATATGATATAGTGATAAAAGATTGGACTGCACACCAAAATAATATGCAGGGTATCGAATATGTTGCTTTAAGTCTTGTGACATATCCTCCATGGATTTAAATAAATCAGGGAATATATCACTATATGCGTTTATTATAGGGTCGGTTTCATCGCTAATATAAAAATGGGTAGTTCCGTTGTATGCATCAGTAACAACTTTTACTGAATTTCTAATATAATTGAAGTCATTTCCATATCTTTCTGAATATGGATACATATTGCTGGTAGTATAGGCATCTCTAATCCAGTAAAGCTTTCCCGAACTAATTACTATATATGGATCTGGATCGAAGAATAAAAATGGAGCTATTTTCTGAACCATAGTATTAATATCACGGTTATATAAAATCTTACTGTTATCTGATAGTTCACTTGTAAGAATTAATCTAAAATCCCCATGATAAATAGCAAAAAATAGTCTTTTAAAAAATGAATCAATTGGCACACCGCCAGTACCAGCATAATTAGTTTCCACATTTTCATCACCAGATGGATAATGGAACTCCGTTGTATTAGAATCTACAATAACATTATTTGTTGTTAACTCACCAAAATAGATTGCCGGTTCACTTAATTCTAAGTCAGTTGATATTGGTTGGGGTGGGAAGTCTTTAATAAGAAAATATGGCAGCCCCTCAGTAGTAGTTTCATTAACAGCTGACATTACAACTCCATAGCCATGGGTATAACGGAATCTCTGGTTAATCCAGGTTTGAGCTTGAGGTTGGAGTTGTCTTTGATCTAATTCTCTTGCAGATAGCATAACCTGACGATAATCACCATCAATCCAATAACGATCAATATCTACATCTTGAAAATCATAGTATAACCTAAGTGTTTGTAGTTGTTCAAAAGTTTGTCTTAATGGTCTAGGATCCCATAGCCTGATATTATCGATAGTACTTCTATTATTTTCAATGGATTCCCCCGTTAATTCCTGATCAACTGGAAACGCTCTTGCCTCAATATCAGTTAAATTATAAGCTTTTCTTGTAAAGGAGATACTGTTTTCAATATAAGGGGCTTCTCTAACAAATTCATTGGGTTCTACCCTAAACCTTTGCACAGCTACAGGAAATACCGATCCCAGTACAATGGAACCTATTACTAATAATACTACAGATCCCAGTATTATTTTATATATTTTTAAGAATATACTAATGACTATTAAAACAGCCAAAACCACAGCTAAAATAGCTAGAATATTAAATGCTGGTATTTGAGCAACTATATCTGTATAGCCTGCTCCTGATACAACACCTCTTTGAGAATTAAGCAGCTCAAAAGCACTAAGTTTATAACTCCAAGCCTTTAATAGAAAAAATAGAGCAACAATAACTGACAAATGTATCTGAGGGAGTTTGAAATTTTTAGACTTAAGATTAAATTGATTTCGTGGTGTAAATAAAAAGTAAGCCAAACCCACTAAAATACCACTTCCTACTACAGCTGAAACTAGTATAGCATATAGTAGTCTATAGAATGGAAGTGTGAAAACATAGAAACTGATATCTTTATTAAATACCGGATCTAATATCCCAAATTCATTTAAATTAAGGAAAGCTTGTACTGTTAACCACTGATTAGCAGTTATTGCACTAAACAAAAATGCAAAAAATATACTGATTAGTATGTAAATCAATAATAATTTTTTAGGATTAAAGAATTTTTTCAAAAAATACTCTCTAATAGGTATTACATCCTGGTCATTATACTCGACAAAAACCTTTTCAAATTTTATGACTCTCAATGTTATGAGCAAGTTTATTATGAAAAATAAAAATAAAAAGATAAACGAGACGAATCTTAAACCTATGTTTGAGATAACAATGGTATATAAAACCGAAACATATTCCATTGCCGTAAACCATAAAATATCTGCGTATAGATTCATTGAAAAGTTAAAAAAATATCCTACTGCGAAAACTATAGCAAGTATAATTAGCAATCCCTGACGTAAAATAAATTGCATTATTTAACCTCCATTTAATAGTTGAATAGGATGCCATCGACTTATGCATAACTATAAATATTCGACTTCGAGTAGTTGTTTTCCTTTTAAGACAATTAATTTAATACTCAAGACATCCTGCTTCTGAAAATTATACCAGATATCTTTATTATAAGCCAATATATGGTTTTTGATGATTAGTATCATATAAATAATTAAAACCGGTATTTAACCGGTTTTAAGCTAAGTATTTATTTTATTTATTAATATTTGCTACCAATCCTGGACCTTCGTCAGTATCAGAGGTGAGTTTATACTCAATATCTTTAATTCCATATGTTTTAATATGAATATACCTTTTACAATGTCTACATTTGATTACTATAGTATCATCTTCGATTTGACAGATGATCTTTTTGCACTGACAACGAAAAAACTCCATAAAATGTTCTCCTCCCCTTTAACTACTTCGTGGCCCCAAAGAATAGGTTTTTATATAGATTTGATTATCTTATGGTTATTATAAAATAAATACATCTGAATTTCAATGTTTAATAATTAATATAATTGTATTTTTAAAAGCCGAAGTTATTCAAAGCCGTATTTAACAAACCTATTTATTAACTCTTCAAAGGAGATCCCAGCGCTATGTGCTGCGTCTGGAAAAAGGCTTGTTTCAGTCATACCAGGTATAGTGTTTATTTCTAAAACATAAGGTTTTGCATCATCTTCAACGATAAAATCTACCCTTGCAAATCCCCTACAACCTAAATATGTATAGGTTTTTTCTGCTAAGTCTATTACTTTTTTACTAACATTTTCCTTTAGACGTGCTGGTATAATATGGTCGCTAAGGCCTTTAGTATACTTAGCTTGAAAATCATAGACACCAGTATGGGATACAATTTCTATAATCGGTAAAACTTCAATCTCTTCATTTCCCATAATTGCTACTGTGACTTCTCTGCCCTCAACAAACTGTTCAATAAGTATTTCTTTTTCAAATAAAAATGCATCTAATATCATATCGTGGAGATCTTTTTCCTGTTTAGCAAAGTAAATACCTATGGTTGAACCCTGACTTGGGGCTTTTATTACTATAGGAAAATTGAACTCACTAAGGAGCATTGATTGTATTTGCAAAGAATTACTTAAATATTCATTTTCTCGAACAGCTATAAATTTCGGAGTAGGAATTCCTGCATCATTCAAAAGTCTTTTAGTATAAATTTTGTTCATTGTAAGGGAGCTGGTAAGCACACCACATCCAGTATAAGGATAACCTAAAATTTCTAACAAGCCTTGCATTGTACCATCTTCTCCAAAAGGACCATGTAAAGCAATAAATACAAGGTCAGGATGAAATTCCTTTAGTTTCTCAATAAAACTATTGCCAGTATCAATACTTTTAACGTTGTAACCCAACCTGATTAAGGCATTGGCTACTGCAGTACCGGTTTTTAATGATATTTCTCTTTCGGCTGATTTACCGCCTAATAAAACAGCAATTTTTTTCAATATACAAACCTCCCTGGTTCCATATCTTATTGGCTCAATATATTCATAGCGATTAAAAGTGTACCAGTTTTATTATATTATAATTTTTCGTTTTTTAGCCTTAGATTGGGCAAATACCAGCTAGGATAATGAAATCTTTTAAAATGGAGTCTTAGACTATTGTCCAAGACTCCATATATTTTACTCCTCTGCCGTCTTTCGAGCTGCTATTACTTTTTCAGCTAAGTGATCAGGTACCGGATCGTAATTATTAAACTCCATGGTAAATGTACCCCTGCCTTGGCTAATAGATTTAAGATCAATTGCATATCTATACATTTCTGATAATGGCGCTAGAGCCTTAATTACCTGGCTTTTGCCCTTAGCTTCCATTCCAAGTATTCTTCCCCTTTTACTGTTCATATCACCCATGATGTCACCCATAAACTGTTCTGGAACAGTAACTTCAACCTTCATAATAGGTTCGAGTAGAATGGGATCTGCTTTTTCCATGGCTTTTTTAAAGGCAAGGCTTCCTGCAATTTTAAATGCCATTTCATTTGAATCAACAGGATGGTAAGATCCATCTGTTAAGGTCACCTTAATGTTTGAAACTGGATATTTTGCCAGAACCCCTTGTTGCATAGCTTCTTGTACACCTTTTTCGACGGCTGGTATATAGTTCCTAGGAACTGAACCACCAAAAATTGTCTGTTCAAAAAGAAAATCATCGTCTCTATGCGGTGCCATGTCAATATATACATGACCAAATTGACCAGCTCCACCTGATTGCTTCTTATGTTTGCCTTCTATTTTGGTTACTGCAGAGCGAATGGTTTCTCTATAAGGAACTGAAGGTGTATCTTTTTCCACACCAACTCCATATTTATTCTGAAGTCTTTCTATAACTATATCTAAGTGTTGGTCACCCATTCCACTTAAAATTGTTTCTTTTGTTTCAATATTTTTTTCTAGAGTTAGAGTTTTGTCTTCTTCTAAAATTCTTGAAATTGCATTACCTAACTTGTCTTCATCACCTTTACTTTTAGGACTAATTGCATAGGATAGAGTAGGGTTAGGAAACTCTATTCCATCTAGTGGTTCATTAATTCCTTTAACCGAAAGAGTATCAGATGTTTCAGTTTTGGCAAGCTTAGTTAAAGCACCAATATCTCCAGGCATCATTTTTTCAACCTGTTCCTGCTGCTTACCTCTCATAACAAACACGCTATTAACTTTTTCATCGGTTTCTTTATTTATATTGTGATATGAGTTGCCTGGAATAAATACTCCACTATAAATTCTAAAATAACTAACTTTTCCTACGTAAGGATCGGCAATTGTCTTAAAGACTATAGCTTTAAAGGGTTCTTTTGCTAATTCTTCTTCTGATTTATTTAAAGCTTCTTCTGCGGATGGCATACATTCCACAGTATAGTCTAAAAGATTTGTAATTCCCATATTATTTAATGTTGAACCACATGCTACCGGAATAAATTGTGCATTTTTGACACCAGAGTTAAGGGCAGCTGCGAATTCTTCTGGTGTTAGGTCTTCACCTTCTAAATATTTCATCAAAAGTTCGTCATCACTTTCCGCGACAACTTCAACTAACTCTTCTCTATAGGTTTCAGCTTGTTCTTTTAGATCTTCAGGAATATCAATTTCAATAGGTTTTCCATCATCATATTTATATGCTTTCATTGTAACCAAATCTACGATTCCGGAAAAACTTTCCGCACTTCCAATAGGTAGTTGTAGTGGAACTATTCTGTTTTCAAAAGAATCTTTTAATTCATCAAGAACTCTATAAAAATCTGCATTCTCTCTATCCATTTTATTGATAAAGCAAATCCGTGGCATGTTTCGCTCATTTGCGAACTCCCAGACTGCTTCGGTTCTAACCTCTACCCCTGCTACAGCACATACGGTAACAATCATACTATCTATTACTCTTAAAGCACTATTTACATCACCAACAAAATCGATGAATCCTGGTGTATCAATTAAATTAACTTTGGTATTCTTCCACTCACAAGGTGCTAATGCTAAAGTAATAGTAACTTTCCTTTCGATTTCTTCAGGTAAGTAATCGGTAGTAGTATTACCTTCGTCTACCTTTCCTAGTCTTTTAACAGCTCCGGAATTATATAGCATTGCTTCTGCTAGAGAAGTCTTTCCGGCACCACCGTGAGCCATTATCCCTATATTGCGAATTTTGTTTGCAGAATATACTTTCATATGCCTCCTCCTTAAACTTGTACTTTGACTAATAAAATCGAAAAATGGACATTAGTATTAATATTTTCGATTTATTAGTAAAATCCTTTATATTTTTTAAAAAATGTTACAATTATTTTTTTATGAGTCATTCTCAATAAGTTTTTCCTAAAATTAAACAATTATGCTAAATAAAACATACTGTTTTTACTTCTAAAATAATATATATATAGATATTACTACTTCTTGGAGGATAAAATTTGAAAAAAAGATATACTTCTTTGGCATTTGGAGCTCTAATCCTTACAGCTTCTGGTTTTATTAATAGAATGCTAGGTTTTGTTTATCGTGTCTGGACCATACGTCTAATTGGTTCTGAGGGAATAGGATTATTTCAAATGGTCCTTCCCCCTTTTACATTTCTACTTTTGCTTACCACGGCAGGAATACCCTTAACACTATCAAAGCTAATATCTCAACATATAGCTTTGAAACAACATAGTGAAGCAAAAAAAATATTTACGGTTGCATTGAGAGTTTTACTTATCTCCTCTATGACTATTTCCATCATTAGTTGGTTAGGGGCGCCATATTTTATTAAAATGTTTTTTTCAGATACAAGAGTATATTGGGCTTACATGGCACTTATACCTGCATTAATTGTTGTTGCTTTCAGTTCGGCATATAGAGGTTATTTTTTAGGACTAAAAATGATGTTTCCATCTGCCCTATCTACTGTTATAGAGCAAATAATACGATTTATTTTTGGTGTTGGCACAATAATGGCATTATTACCCTATGGCCTAGAATACGCAATAGTTGGGCTTGCAGTAGGAACAGTAATGGGAGAAATTGCAGGTCTAATAATTCTGATAATTTATTATAAAAAAACTGAGCAGATTTCTATCGGAAATAAATACGAGGGTAGTACTTGGGAAATAATAAAAAATATTTACAACTTGTCTATTCCATTAACCTTAAATAGAGCAGTAATTGGTTTACTATTTACTGCTCAAGCTATAATTATAC
Source organism: Desulfitibacter sp. BRH_c19 (assembly GCA_001515945.1). Lineage (NCBI taxonomy): Bacteria > Bacillati > Bacillota > Clostridia > Neomoorellales > Desulfitibacteraceae > Desulfitibacter > Desulfitibacter sp. BRH_c19. The sequence goes on along the minus strand of LOER01000016.1, from coordinate 41,610 downwards.
CCAACAGACTACAGGTTGCTGGTTTTTCAGTAAGAGAAGCAACTGATTTGTTTGGACAGTTTACAGGGATAGCTATGACTCTATTGGGTTTACCAACAATAATAACTGTATCCTTAGCTATAACAATGGTTCCAGCAATATCAGAAGCTATGGCTGCAAACAACCTGAAGCTTGTAAAAAAAAGAGCAATGACAGCATTAAAAATAACAGTATTAGCTGGCAGTCCGTGGGTGATAGTTTTTTATACTATTCCAGGAAAATTATGTGAAACAATTTTCAATACACCTAATGCGGGTATACCATTAAAATATTTGGCTATGGGAGCGCTTTTTATTTATTTACAACAGACTTCAACGGGCATTATTCAAGGTATGGGCAAAATGTATATACTACTATTGCATTCTGTCATTGGTGCAACTATTAATCTTACTGGAATTTACCTGCTAACTGGAACCCTAGGTATAAAAGGAACTGCAATTGCATTTAACCTAAGTGCCATGGTAGTTGCAAGCTTAAATATGATATATTTACTTAATTATGTTAAGCTTAATGTTAATTATAAAAAGTTGGTTCTATTAACTATTGCTGTTATAATAATGCTTTTTACTATGATTACCTCTAGTCATTATCTTGCGATATGGGGCAATAACCTTGGTTTTACAATGTTGAATTTGCTTGTGGGAATTGGAGTGTATACAGCTTGTTTATTTGTCTTAGGGCTTGTATCCTTCGCCGATATAAAACAATATAGAAAAATTTAATAAGTTATTAAAAATTCCAAGTTAATAACTCATTAATTATCCTATAATTTGTTAGGTCGAGATGAATTGGAGTAATAGAAACTCTATTTTGAACAATTGCGCTAATATCGGTACAAATTTTATCATTTTTTGTACACTCAATATCAATTACCTGACCACCTACCCAATAGTACTCGTAACCTCTAGGATCAATTCGCTTTTCAATTGAATCTGTATATTTTCTAATACCGAGTTTTGTTATTTCAAATTCAATATTATTGTCTGTTTCAATATCAGGTACATTTATATTAAGTATTGTTTCTTCTGGAAGTCTTTCTTTTAAAAGTTTTTGAATGATTTTAGAAGTAATTTGTGCAGCCATACTATAATTACTTTTTTTATTCAATGCTAAAGAAACTGCTATTGAGGGAATGCCTGCGATAATTCCTTCAAAGGCTGCAGACACAGTACCCGAATATAATACATCTGTTCCTAAATTGGCGCCAGAATTAATTCCGGAAACAATTATGTCAGGTGGCAATTCCATAAGTTCTTGTATTGCAAGTTTTACACAGTCAGCAGGAGTGCCAGAAACCGCAAAGGCAGTACAATTCTCATAGTCCATTTTATGCACTCTTAAAGGTTTGTGGATGGTAATTCCGTGTCCTGATGCACTTCTTTCTCTATCGGGTGCTACAACTGTTATACTTCCAAGAGTACTGAGCTCCTTTCGAAGTTCATTTATTCCTAAGGCTTCTATCCCATCATCATTGGTTATAAGAATTTGCATCGTTTCCTCCTGATTCATGGTTGTATATTAATACTGTTCCGTCAGCAGAGCAGTTGTGAATAGATTTACAGTGAGGACATCTTAACACTACACTTTGATTATATACCACAAGTATTTGCCACTCTTCATTGTTTAAGTCCCTATGACATATAAAACAACATTCCAAAAATTTCACTCTAACCTCCCCCAAAAAAGCCAAGACTGTTTTGCTTGCTTTATCATATGAAAGAGAGGTTGTATTAGTGTAACTTTATAGTTTATAAATATATAGAGTCATCTTTGGTTCATCTTTAATTTTTTTTAAACCAAACAATACTCCTTGCTCTTTTAGAGTCCTATTTAGAAAGTCAACTATTTTATAAAAATCGTCACTTTCTTGAATAGTTAGAGATGCAATCATTGTTAATTTATCATTAGATTCCACTTTTTGATGCCTCCACTAAAATTGGATACGTTAATGTCGGCCTCCCCTAATTAATGAGAAGCCTTCAGCTCTAGTAGCTTCATTTGTCTTAAAAATTCCTCTTACAGCACTAGTAAGTGTCATAGAACCGGCCTTTTTTATTCCTCGCATTGTCATACACATATGCTCTGCCTCAATCACAACCATCACACCACGAGGGGTTAGCTTGTCCATAAGTGTATCAGCTACCTGACTAGTTAATCTTTCTTGCAATTGAGGTCTTTTTGCAAAGGTTTCTACTACTCTAGCTAACTTGCTTAAACCAGTTACTTTACCGTTTTTTGATATATAAGCAACATGAGCGTAACCATAAAAAGGTAAGAGGTGATGTTCACACATAGAATATATTGGAATATCCTTTACGAGAATCATTTCCTCATGGTCTTCATTAAATAGTACATTTAGGTGTTTGTCAGCATCCTGTTTAAGGCCACAAAAAATTTCTTCATACATTCTTGCAACTCTGTCAGGAGTGTCTAGAAGGCCTTCTCGTTGCGGATCTTCTCCGATTGCTTCAAGTATTAGTCTGACACCTTTAGCTATTTTTTCTCTGTCCATTATTTTAACCTCCTAAGTCGTATGTCTTTATTATGCTTGCATGTTGTATTATACCAGAAATGCTTTTAATAATTCAAACATACTACAAAAAAAATTGGCTTATGCCAAGACTGTAATATTTGGCATAAGCCTCAGTACTATTTGCATTCTGAACAATAACCAAAAAACTTTAATTCATGATTGATTACGTCAAAGTTCTTTTTCTCGGAAATTGCTCTTTCCAACACATCAAGTAAATCATCATTAAATTCAATTACTTTGCTACATCTTAAGCAGATTAAGTGGTGATGATGGTGCTCATTGTGACTAGAGAATTCATAACGAGCCTTGCCATCATCAAAATTCATTTTCTGTAGCACTTCCATATCTGCTAGTAAATCGAGGGTTCTGTATACTGTGGCGAGACCGATTTCTGGATAATGATGTTTTACCATTTGATAAATGTCTTCAGCACTAAGATGATCCTGTTCATTTTCCAAAAATACTTTTAGAATAATTTTCCGTTGCGGAGTGAGTTTATAGTCCTTTCCTTGTAGTTTTTTACAAATTACTTCTAAAGACTGTTTCACTTTAGTTACTCCTTTATACGTATTTACTTATCAAAGAACGTAAGTTCTTTAATCAGTAGACTTAGTAATCTTTTTAAGTTACTAGTGTTTCCCATTTACCGCATCTACTACCCCACCTAGCAATAACGTCATTGTTGTTTGTAATGTTTATTACTTCGCAGAGGTTTGAGCATCCAGTACATTCAAAGCTAGAGGTTTCATATTTTAAATCGGAAACCTGGAACCCTTTAAACTTGGAACCTCTATTGTGTGATTTAATATGGTGAAAGGCAAGCAGTCCTGCACCAATGGCACCCATAACATCAAAATGAGTAGGAATAATAACTTCCTTTTTAAGTTGATCTTCAAAGGCTTTATGAATCCCTTTATTAGCAGCTACACCTCCTTGAAACACAATGGTCGGATATATCTCTTTTCCTTTTCCAACATTGTTTAAATAATTTCTTACAAGGGCGTCGCATAATCCTTTAATAATATCTTCCTTTTTATGGCCCATCTGTTGCTTATGTATCATATCGGATTCAGCAAAAACCGTACATCTACCAGCTATTCTAACCGGTACAGTAGCGTTTAATGCCATCGCTCCAAAATTCTCTATAGGTATTCCTAGGCGTGATGCTTGTTGGTCCAAGAAAGATCCAGTACCTGCGGCACATACCGTATTCATTGCAAAGTCTACTACTATTCCATCTCTTAAAATAATGATCTTAGAATCCTGACCACCAACTTCTATTACTGTTTGTGCATCTGGAACCTCCATAGATGCCGCTACTGCATGGGCAGTAATCTCGTTTTTTATTATATCGGCCCCAGTAATAACACCTGCTAAAATCCTGCCACTACCCGTAGTTCCTACACCTATTATTTCAACATTGTTAGGTAGCTTTTCTTCAATAAGCTTAAGGCCCTTGGTAATGGCGTTTATAGGGTTGCCTTGAGTTCGTAAATAAAGAGAATCTGCAACTTGAAGATCTTCATCTAAAACTACAATATTTGTACTTACAGATCCTACATCAATTCCCAATAAGCACTTCACGTGGGTTTCCTCCTTTGGCAGACCTTTGATGTAGCATTAAATCAATAAATGCTTCAAGCCTGGTTTGAACTCCTGCTCTTGCAGTTTGCTCATCTATCGTTAAAGAAAGGACTGGAATTCTGAAATCCTTAGAAACCTGAGGCATTATACTTTTTGCAACAATTTCTGGAATACAAGTAAAAGGAGCTAATTGTATAACTCCATCATACCCTTTTTTTGAATATAGTACAGTTTCTCCTATGGAATTTATACCGTGGCCACCAATCTTTTGATTTAGATACGGAGGTGCACATGCTATTACATCTAATTCTCCTTGATCAGTTACTACATTGTCTTTTGTCCACTGGGTTAAGTAAATGGAACGGTGTGTTTCAACTCCCATCTCCCCAAGTAAAACTTGGATATCAAAGTTCATAAAGGGCTCTATTACAACGTATATTTCTCCTATTATTCCTACTTTGAGGGGTGTTTTTGTTCTATCTTGTTCTACAGAATCCAATAGTTTCAGACTTTGGTGTTTTGCTTCATCTATTTCATTTATTGTCTGTGCTTCGGTTATCAACTTTAGTACTGCTTGAAATTGTTTTGTAGTTTGTCCTATTTTTACCTCGTATGGTCTGATTTTATGTGAATAAGCGTCAACTTCATCTAAAACTTTAAGTTTAGCCCAGCCGAATTTAAATTCTTGGTAAAACTGATACCAACCAATTTTATTTGGTTTGATAATGCGGTTTATTTTACTTATAAAATCCTTTAAATTTCTAAGAGGAGCATCTAGAGTAACCATTTCAAAATCATAACCAGCATTTTTTAATATTTTCTCATGTAGCATTCCATAAAGTCCCGCTCGACAAGGGCCATGGCCACCAGAAGAAATAATCATTTCAGCTCCTTTTTCTAGAACTTCTACATATGTACCCAGAAGAACCTTAAATGGTATGCATGCAAATTCAGGTGAATACTGAACCCCATAGCTTAAAGTTTGCTTGCTAGGAGTAGGAGGAATGATAACTTCGTGACCTAATCTTTCAACGAAATGCTTAAAAGCTATATGTGAAGTTCCCATGCGTGGAAATGAAACTTTCAACTATAACCCCTCCGTATTTTTAATATATCTATAAAAGCTTCTAACCTTGTAAGGATTCCGGCCTCTCCAGTATGTTCATCAATTGTAATGTTTATAAATGGGACTTTGTGGCTTTTAGATTCTAATTCCATTAATTTATCCAGCATTGCATCAGGACCGCAACCAAAAGCAGTTATATGAATAATGCCATCAACCTTCTTTTCCGTTAAGTAGTAATAAGTACACCTCATAACCAAATTACTGTAATACCAGAATAACTTTTTTGGAAGTAGATTTTTATATTTTTTTTGTGTTTTATCTGATACCATTTCACAAGTCCAGATGTTAACACCCATCTTTTCAAGGTTTTCTAACAGGTTTACAGTAATATATGAATCATAGACTTGATATGGATAGCCTAAAACAGCGAGATTAATACTTTTGATTGGCTCACTAAACTTAGGGGTTTTTATTCCATCTATAATATCTATTGCTTCTCTGGGAAAAACACCAGCAAGTAATAACTTTTGATATTTCAAATGATTTTTCATAGCTACTATTATTGCCTTGAAAACCTGATTTTTTGTTGCCCCTAACTGTAACCCTACAGATTTTAAGACTTTATAAATTTGCCAAAATCCCCTTTTTAACTCAATTTGGGGAGACATAATTTCTGGAAGATCATCTATGGAGTATTTTACCATTTCTGGTAGACCTAAAAACTTGGGACAAAAGGTTTCGTTTTTAACAATACTTACCATTCTTGGGATAAAGATAACATCAACCTTTTCTTTTAGGGAACTAACGTGTCCATGGAGTATCTTAATAGGGATACATGCATCTGTAACTGTATCTTTAACACCACTCTCCAAAATATTTTTTGATGTTTTTGGAGAAGTAATCACCTCGTGCCCAAGGCTCATAAAAAAGCTTTTCCATAATGGAAAATGAGAATAATAAGTTAGTGTTGCTGGGTATCCAATTTTCATAGACTAGCTCCTCCAAAAGATATTTTAATAAGTTTATATAATATAAATTACATATTGAATTCGACATCAAATAATAAAAAACCTCTCAATCAATTAGTGAATTTAAGATTTAAAAAGCATAATTATTGATTTAAAGCATACAATCTAACAAAATATGTTTTAGGGAGGTTTTAAAATGCCATCTCTTAAAAATATACCAAAAATCAATACCTTTAAATTTCATCCTATTTTAAATGGTTTGCTCAGCAGTATCATACTTGCAATAGCATTTTCAGTAATTCTTGGTATAATCTTTTTCTTCACTCCAATGCAGGAAACCATGCTTTCTGCTTTGTCTGCTGTGATAATAGTAGTTAGTGTTTTTTGGGGCGGGCGTGTTACAGCTAGAAGTGTTGGAGCAAAGGGTCTTCTATTTGGAGCCAGTGTTGGTTTAGCATTTTTTGTTCTGACAGGCATAATTGCAATCTTTGATGGAACAGCCATAACTCTTGGAGCAATTTCTAAGCAGTTAGGATTATGTCTAGTGGCAGGAGCTCTTGGAGGTATTTTTGGAGTGTCAGAAAAATAAATCTAATAAAAGGGAGGGCAGCTTATACAAACTGCCCTCCCTTTTATTTACACTATCAGAGATAACTTATACTTGGCGCCACACATGTACTGGCTCAAGCCAACTTTTTATCCGATGGCTAACTACCATTAAGACTCCCACCTCTTGCTTTGCACTGGTATTTCTACGCATTGCAAAAATCACAATGCTAGACCTAATGGCGTAGGTGGGAGATAAGTGGTACTAAGCCCCTGGATAACGGTTTCTAAATATTTAGATGGAGTCAAAACTCCACCTGAATAAAGAATCCTGTTTATCATTGTTTTAAAATTTTTCTAAGAAAACCTTTTAGAAAATTTGGAACTGGAATAAAATATACTTTCATGTCCTTCCCCTCCTTGATTGAAGTTCTCTATTATCTTATTCAAGTTACTGGGAAAGGTGAAAAAATCTCTTATTAAATATCTGGTAAAACGAACTTTTATATGATATAAGAACAAGCCCTGAACATATTATTACTACTGTTAACTCAATTAATGTAAAACTAGTGTTGAGAAAGACCACAGGAGTTGCTAGAATACCTGTTAAAAAGCTAGCTATACTTTGGTAACGACTTAGAATTAATAAAGATAGATATATTAGTATTACAAGCCTAAAGATTTCAATATTGATAATTAACGATATTCCCATAAAAAAACTCATACCTCTTCCAAGGAAGAAATCCTTCAGGGGGTTGACCTTCCATAGGACAATAAGAATAATTGCTACAAGTGGACTAGCCTGGATATTAAGAATCTTTAAAACATAGTATAACATAGGCCCTTTTAAGAAATCTAATAAGGGCAAAATATAAGAAATATGGCCCCATATATCATAGCACTTCTTTAAATCATAGTGTTTCATGTATAAATCTTCGTAGGAAAAAAAGTAAAATGCAAATAACTTTTTTAATGGCAAAATACCTATTACTAAAGCGACTACAATAGATATAACGATATCCATAAAAAAACTCCCTGTAGACAAGCTTTAATACATGTCTATGCAGGGAGGAAATATATAATTACTAATTAACATTTTCTAAATACGTGCCAGCCCACTTTTTTTAGCTGCTTCAGATACAGCATTGGCTACGGCCCTTGCAACCCTTTCATCAAAGGCTTCAGGTATGACATATTCAGGTTTTAATTCTGCATCTGTTATTAAACCAGCAATTGCATAAGCAGCTGCTAATTTCATATCCTCATTTATATCACTAGCTCTAACATCTAAAGCACCTCTAAATATTCCTGGAAATGCTAAGACATTGTTGACCTGATTAGGAAAATCAGACCTTCCAGTACATATAACTTTTGCACCAACTTCTTTAGCTAAATCAGGCATTATTTCAGGTACTGGATTTGACATTGCCATTATAATTGAATCTTTGGCCATTTTTGCAATCATATCTTTTGATACCAAACCAGGCCCTGAAACTCCTATAAAGACATCTGAGTTAACTAGTGCTCCTTCTAAATCACCCTGATACTTTTCTAAATTGGTTACATTGGCAATTTCTTCTTTTGCAGGGTTTAAACTATCTCTACCCTTGTATATTGAACCCTTACGATCGCACATAATAACATTCTTTAAACCTAGTCCAAGTAAGAGTTTCACAATAGCTATTCCAGCCGATCCCGCACCCAATACAACTATCTTAATATCAGCAATTTCCTTTTTAACGACCTTTAAGGAATTTAGTAGAGCAGCCATAACTACTACTGCAGTTCCATGCTGATCATCATGAAACACAGGAATGTCAAGCTCTGCCTTTAACCTTTCTTCAATGATAAAACAAGCTGGAGCCGCTATATCCTCCAAATTTATACCACCAAAGCTTGGTGCAATAAGTTTTACAGTTTCGATAATTTTTTCTGGATCTTTGGTGTCCAAGCAAATGGGGATTGCATCAACACCTGCAAATTCTTTAAAAAGAACAGATTTTCCTTCCATTACTGGCATTGCAGCTAATGGCCCTATGTCACCTAAGCCAAGCACAGCAGTCCCATCAGTAATAACAGCAACCATATTTCCTCTGGAAGTATATTTGTATGACTCCTCAGGGTTTTCAGCTATCCTTTTACATGGTTCAGCTACCCCTGGAGTATATGCTAAACTTAAATCTTTTTGGTTATTCACAGGAACTTTAGATACTATACTTAATTTTCCTTTTGCTTCCTCATGGAGCTTAAGAGCTTCTTCTTGAATTGTCATAATTAATTACCACCTTTCAAAAATAATTTTCTTCCTTCTATATATAAGTCTCTTCCATGGCAGTCATTGACAACAACAACTGGAAAATCCTTTACAACTAATTCTCTAATAGCTTCAGTACCTAGCTCATCAAAGGCAATTACTTTTGCACTAACTATTGATTTAGAAATAACCGCCGCTGCTCCTCCAACACCAGCAAAATAGACACCCTTATACTTAATGATAGCATCTTTTACCTTCTGAGATCGTAGGCCTTTACCGATCATTCCTTTTAACCCTAACTCTAATAAAGTGGGTGCATAAGCATCCATTCTAATGCTAGTTGTTGGTCCAGCAGACCCTATAACTTTTCCGGGTTTTGGAGGAGTAGGTCCAACATAATATATTATCTGTCCACGAATATCAAATGGAAGTTTTTCGCCTTTTTCTATCATATCAATTAATCTTTTATGAGCTGCATCTCTAGCAGTATAAATAGTTCCAGAAATCAATACCTTGTCACCTGATTTTAGTTTAAGAACTTGTTCTGTATCCATGGGTGTAGTAATTCTAATATCTCCCATGCTTTAACCTCCTCTATAAATCAACTTTCCCATGACGTGCTGCATGACAATTTAAATTAACAGCAACTGGTAAGCTTGCAATATGGCATGGCATCACTTCCATGTGCACTCCTATAGCTGTAGTTGTACCACCAAAACCTGATGGGCCAATTCCTGTTTCATTTAACTCAGATAACAATTCTTTTTCTATTTTTGCAACAGCTTCATCTTTACTAGGTTCACCAAATTTTCTCATCAGAGCTTTTTTTGCTAATATTGCACACGTTTCAAAGTTTCCTCCTACACCAATTCCGACTACAAGTGGTGGGCAAGGATTTGGACCTGCTTGATCTACAGTATCTACTACAAACTTCTTTATGCCATCTATTCCTGCAGATGGAGTAAGCATAGCAAGCCGACTCATATTTTCACTCCCGCCGCCCTTTGCTGCAATTGAAATTGAAAGTTTATCACCAGGTACAACCTGGCTGTGAATTATGGGGGGACAGTTGTCACCTGTGTTAGCTCTTGTAAAAGGATTACACATTGATTTGCGTAGATAACCTTCTAAATATCCTTTACGAATACCTTCTTCAACTGCTCTATTTAGTGGTCCTCCTGTAATGTTCACGTCTTGACCAAGCTCTATAAATACAACGGCAGTTCCAGTATCTTGACACATAGGAACCTGTTCCTCTTTGGCTATCCTTGCATTTTCTATTAATAACTCCAAAATCTCTTTTCCAACCTGAGATTTTTCTCCTTCTATTGAATTGGTAAAGCTGTTCACAACATCTTCTTCTAATTCATAGTTAATTCTAATACATAGTGCAGAAATTGCATTCACTATTTTGTTAAATTCAATTTCTCTCATTAGCATCCCCTCCAAAATTATTCCCTCTCACAAAGCTCAATCAGTACACCATTTGTATCTTTAGGATGTAAAAAAGCTATTTTTGCACCTCCCGCTCCATATCTTGGTTTTTCATCTATTACACGAACTCCCTTACCCTTAACTTCTGCAAGAGCTTCTGCCAAATTGTTTACTCTTAGTGCAAGGTGTTGAATTCCTTGGCCTTTTTTTTCTATAAATTTTGCAACTGGTCCATCTGGATCTGTGCTTTCAAGCAATTCAATCTTACTACTTCCAGTCGGGATAAAGGCAACCTTAACCTTTTGCTCCTCAACTACTTCAGTACCAGAAACTTCTAATCCAAAAACTTCTTCATAAAGCTTCTTCGCTTCATTTAAATTACTTACAGCTACTCCTACATGATCAATTTTGCTGATCATATAATCACTCCTCATACTATCTAGTTTCAACATAATCTGATATTCCTTAGCATAAATTAGTAAGTAAGATGTAATCTGAGCTAACATGATAGTCAGCTATTATAGAACGTTATTTTTTATAAATTCTATAACCTTTGAAGTATGAGTTCCTGGTGTAAATACTTCTTTAACTCCTAGCTTTTTTAGGTCAGGAATATCCTCTGCTGGAATTACCCCACCCCCTAATACAATGATTTCAGAAGCTTCATTTTCTCTAAGTTTTTCAACTATGGGTGGCATTAAGTACATATGGGCCCCAGAAAGACAGCTTATACCGATTACCTGAACATCCTCCTGCAAAGCTGTTTGTACTATTTGATCAGGGGTTTGTCTAAGGCCTGTATATATTACCTCCATCCCTGCGTCTCTTAATGCTTGAGCAATTATTTTGGCTCCTCTGTCATGGCCATCTAATCCAGCCTTAGCAATTAGAACTCGAATGTGTTTATCCATAATCTAATGTAACCTCCTGTACTAAAAATTGATCTTTTGTTCATATTCACCGTAAACCTCTCTAAGGATCCCACACATTTCTCCTAGAGTAGCATAATTTTTTACTGCATCTACAATAAAAGGCATCAAATTAGTTGAACCCTGAGCAGCTATCTTCAAGCTATCTAGTGAGGCGGCTACTTTATCCGAATTCCTGTTTTCTTTAACCTTATGTAGCTTTTGCAACTGTCTTTGTGCAACTTCTGGATCTAACTTTTGTAAATCTGTTGGAGGTTGTTCTTCAATGACATATTTGTTAACTCCAATAACCACTTTCTTGTTGTTTTCAATAAGTTTTTGATAATTATAAGCATTCTCTTGTATTTCTTTCTGGATAAATCCTTCTTCAATTGCTTTTGGTGATCCACCTAATAAATCAATTTGCTTAATATATTCATAAGCCTTCTCTTCAATCTCGTTTGAAAGCTTTTCAATGTAATAAGATCCTGCAAGGGGATCTACAGTATCTGTAACACCTATTTCCTCAGCAATTACATGCTGAGTTCTTAGGGCAATACGCACAGAGTGTTCATTTGGCAGGGCTAAAGCTTCATCCTTAGAGTTGGTATGTAAGGACTGAGTCCCCCCAAGAACAGCACTTAGGGCTTGATAAGCAACTCTCATTATATTTACATCAGGTTGTTGAGCTGTTAATGTACTCCCGCCGGTTTGAGTATGGAATCTTAACATCAAAGATTTTGGATCCTTAGCACCAAATCTTTCTTTCATAATTTTAGCCCAGAGCCGTCTAGCCGCTCTGAATTTGCAGACTTCTTCAAAAAAATTCGTGTGGGCATTAAAAAAGAAAGATAGACGTGGAGCAAATTCATCTACATTTAAACCTGTATTAACAGCAGCTTCCACATAAGCAATGCCATTGGCAAGGGTAAATGCTACTTCCTGAACCGCATTTGAACCCGCTTCCCGAATATGATAACCGCTAATGCTGATTGTATTCCAATTGGGAACGTTTTCTGAACAGTAGGCAAAGATATCTGTAATCAACTTCATAGACTCTTTAGGAGGAAAAATATATGTCCCCCTTGCAACATATTCTTTTAAGATATCATTTTGAATTGTACCAGATATTTTTTCTGCCGAAACTCCTTGTTTTTCAGCGACTGCTACATACATCGCAAGCAAAATAGCAGCAGGAGCATTAATTGTCATGGAACAACTTACTTTATCTAAGGGAATACCATCAAATAGGATTTCCATATCAGCCAAAGAGTCTATTGCAACACCAACTCTACCTATTTCACCCATTGCGAGGTAATGATCAGAGTCATAGCCTATTTGAGTAGGCAAGTCAAAAGCTACACTAAGCCCCGTCTGCCCCTGCTCTAATAAGAATTTGAATCTACTGTTGGTTTCTTCAGCAGTTCCAAAGCCAGCATACTGGCGCATGGTCCAATTTCTCCCCCTATACATTGTTGGTTGAACACCTCGGGTATATGGATATTCTCCAGGCATACCCAATTGGTCTAAATAGTCAAATTCCTCCAAATCAAGAGGTGTGTAAGTCCTCTGAACAGGAATGTTAGAATCTGTAAGAAAATTACTTTTTCTTTCTGGTCTTTTTAAAACAAACTTATCAGTTTTTTCTGTCCAGGTTTTAAACTTCTCTGACAAGGCTTGTTTTTTATCTTCTCTCATCATTACTGTCCTCCTAGTTGAAGATTCTTTCTTATTAAGATAGGTACTTGGGAAGGCTCAGAAGCAACAAAAACACCTACATTCTCTAATGCTTTAACCTTAGCTTCAAAAGTACCCATTCCTTTCTCTATAATTGCTCCAGCATGCCCCATCCTTTTACCTGGAGGGGCACTTTTACCTGCTAGATAAGCTACAACAGGCTTAGTAACATTACCCTTTATATATTCAGCGGCATCTTCTTCGGCACTACCACCAATTTCCCCTATTAGTACAATGATCTTAGTTTCAGAATCCTTCTGGAATTCTTCTAGAATTTCAGGAAAATTTAATCCTATTATTCTATCTCCACCTAAGCCAACAACTGTGGAAGTGCCTAATCCACTATTGTAAAGATTTCCGACGATTTCGTAACTTAATGTACCACTTCTGCTAACAACGCCTACTGGTCCTGGCTGAAAATATTGACTTGGCATAATTCCAACTTTAGATAAACCTGAGCTGATAATCCCGTATGTATTAGGCCCTAAAACAATGGTTCCCCTATCTTTTGCTGCATCCATTATGTATGTAGCATCTTTTAATGGAATGTGTTCGGTGATTAACACAATCATGGATACATGATTGTTTATAGCCTCAAGTGCAGCATCTTTAGCAAAGGAAGCGGGGATAAATAAAATACTGGCATCAATTTTACCTAGATGATTTTTGACCATAGATACACTATCATATACGGGAACATCATGTACTGTGTTACCGCCTTTACCAGGAGATACACCAGCAATAATATTTGTTCCATAATCTAACATCTGTTTACAATGAAATGAGCCTTGATTACCTGTAATACCTTGTATAAGAACTTTAGACTCCTTGTTTAAAAGAATAGCCATTTTAGTACCCCCTCACCTTTTGTACAATTGTTTTGGCAGCCTGCTCCATATCAGAAAAAGCTTCGATTCCAGCAGATTGAAGTAAATCCAGAGCAATTTTTTGGTTAGTACCAACTAGCCTGATTACCACTGGAACGTTAATTTCGAGCTGATCTTTGACCTTAAGAAAAGCTCTAGCAACATCGTCTGTCCTAGTGATGCCTCCAAAGATGTTTATGAAAATTCCCTTTGGATTAGTGGAAATCAATAATTCTAAGGCTTTTCTTGTCTGTTCCTCATTTGCCCCACCGCCAGCATCTAAGAAATTATTAGGGCTTCCTCCATAATGATTTATCAAATCTAATGTTGCCATGGTTATTCCTGCGCCATTAGCCATAATAGCAATATCACCATCTAGTTCTACATAGGAAAGTCCAATTGCATGACATTTTCGTTCCACTTCAGTTTTTTCATCATTATGAGGCAAATCAGTTTGCCTAAAGAGTGCATCATCATCAATAACAACCTTTGAATCGGCAGCAATAAATCTTTCCTTTGAAAGAACTAATGGGTTAACTTCAACAAGTTCTGCATCACAATCTAAAAAAATGTCCATTAATTTAACAAGTAATGATGAAAATATATTAATTTGTTTACCTTTAATACCAGTATTAACAGCTATTTCTCTTCCTTGATATTGCTCTAATCTTGTATTTGGTTTAATATAAGTTTTAATGATTAATGCTTCAGGAACATCCTCTATATCCATACCTCCCTGAGCAGAGACTAACATAACCGGACATTTCATTTTGTAGTCATAAGTTACCGCAACATAATATTCTTTTTCAATAGATATTTTTTCTTCAATTAGTAAATGCTCAACGTTAAAGCCCAGAAAATTCGTAGAAAGCAAATCTTTTGCTTTAATTAGTGTTTCATCTGGGCTTGATGCGAATTGGATTCCACCGGCTTTCCCTCTTTTGCCAGATAAAATCTGTACCTTTAAAACAGTTTCTTTAAGCTCTTTAGCTATTTCAAATGCTTCGGCTTGACTTCTGGCAACTTTACCCCTGGGTACTTCAATACCATAGTTTCTAAAGATATTCTTGCCTTGATACTCTTGAAGTTTCATGGTAACGCCTCCCCTATCATTTATTTAACAATTATTTTTGAAAAAAGAGTTCCTAAAGAACTCCTTTAATACATCACGCATCCCAAGATTCTAAATAACTAATTTGTTCTTTAGTCAAAGAATCAATTTTAATACCTAAAGTACTAAGACCCAGGTTAGCAACCTTCTTATCTATCTCATAAGGTACAGGATACACATCTCCTTTTAAATTATCTTTATTATTCATAACATACTGAAGACATAAGGACTGTATTGCAAATGTTAAATCCATAATTTCAGCTGGGTGGCCATCACCCGCAGCTAGATTAACAAGCCTACCTTCAGCTAATAGATAAATGCTTTTACCATCTTGCATACAATATTGCTCTACATTTGGCCTAACCGTCTTTTTTTCATTAGAAATTTCTGCTAGATCAATTTTAGAAATTTCTATATCAAAATGTCCTGCGTTAGCTAAAATAGCTCCATCTTTCATTTTCAGGAAGTGTTCTTTTCGTATAACATTACAGTTTCCAGTAACTGTGATGAAAAAGTCACCAATACCTGCTGCTTCCTGCATTGTCATAACCTTGAAACCATCCATATGTGCCTCTATTGCTTTTATTGGATCAATTTCTGTAACTATTACCTTAGCTCCTAACCCCTTTGCTCTCATAGCTACACCTTTGCCACACCATCCATATCCAATAACAACTACATTTTTACCAGCAACAACTAAATTAGTGGTGCGGTTTAGTCCATCCCACACAGATTGACCAGTACCATATCTATTATCAAATAAATATTTACAGTAAGCATCATTAACTGCCATCATCGGAAATTTCAATTGCTTCTCCTTACTCATAGCCTTTAATCGTAATATCCCAGTAGTAGTTTCCTCACATCCCCCAATAATTTCCTTAATTTGTTCCGGACGTTCTTTATGTATACGCGCTACTAAATCGCCACCATCATCAATTATTAAGTCTGGCCTAAAATCTAGAGCAGCATTTAAATGTTCAGAGTATTCTTCATCAGATGCACCGTGCCATGCATAGGCTTTTATGCCATCCTGTACAAGAGCTGCTACTACATCATCTTGAGTTGAAAGAGGATTACTGGCTACTACGGCTACTTCTGCACCTCCAGCTTTTATAACTTGTGCTAAATAGCCTGTTTTTGCTTCGAGATGCAAACAAACTACTACCTTATGGCCTTTAAAGTACTGGTTTTGAAAAAAGTCACTTTCCAACTGATTCATAATAGGCATATGGTTCTTCACCCATTGTAATTTTTTTTGACCATGAGGAGCCAAACCTATATCTCTAATCATGGATTCTTTCATTAATAACAACACTCCTATCTATATTTTATTAAAACATTTTTGCCATTTCATAAACTGTAAGACTTGCAACAAATGCAAAATCCTCTGTATGTAGATATTCTTTTGCAGTTTCATCAAAGAGAACTGTTGCATTCGGAGGAAACTCATCATCACCTTCCCATAAAACATAAGTGATTGGAATACGTGGTAACACATTTATGGTTACACTATAGTCCCCCATGTTACTTACTACACCACCAATGGACTCAGTAATTTCTAAAAGTTTTCGTGGATTAGTACCAAATATTTTTAAGAAGGGTAAAATAGTTCTCTTCTTAAAAGGATTAAAATAAATATCTCCACCTGGCAATTCTTTGTAAGATATACTATTTCCAGTCAAAGGGGTTCCAGTAGCTCTAACTAAATAATGAAGCATCAATATTTTCCATATGATAGGAACTTCCTCAGAGTTGTTACAAAAGTCTATCTCTCCACTAGGATAACTAACGCAAAAATCTTTCCTCATAAAGGGAACCATAAAAGTCTTTTTTTCCGTGTTAAAACTACATTTACTTTTCCAGGACATTTCAGATGGATCCTTCACTTGAAAGTTTTCAATAGCAATTCTTAAAGTTGTTTCTAAATTATGATTTTGATTGGTTATTTTACTCACGACTATCTCCCTGTCATAAATATACCTTTTTGATTATATTACATCATAAAAAAGCTTAGGGCAATATATTGAACCTATAATGTATTAGTATACCTATATGCTTTGTAGAGCAATCAGGTAATTGTAAGCATTTCGAGCATTTGACTAAGTATAGCTACTAATATATACTTAATATAGGTATGTGCCCGTAGCTCAGTCGGATAGAGTGACGGAATCCGAGTCCGGAGGTCGCAGGTTCGAATCCTGTCGGGCACGCCATAAACAGGATTCTTGAACTCAGGTGGAGTTTTGACTACATCTGAGTTTTAGAATCCGTTATCCAGGGACGTAGCGCCACTTATCTCCTACTTGTAGAAGATAGGAGTCTTGGAGTGAAACTTGTCAACTTGTTGACATAGCTGAACCCATGCAAGGCTAGTGGCGATAGTCATCGGATAAATTATATTGTATTAAAAAACCTACCATGCTTTGATGGTAGGTTTTACTGTAACCAATTATGTTTATGCAGTTAGATCGCTGAGTTTAGCAACTTTATTAAGTACTGTTACCATATCATGATTTTTTACAACACATGAATTTGCTTCATCAGTATCTATATGAAATTCCAAAATGAAACTCGGTTTAACTCTAACTAATACATTATGGAAAGTTAACTCCCTAATACCTTCCACATGAACACTAACCCTATCACCATCTTTTACATCAAATACATCTGCATCTTTGGGTGACATATGAATGTGATGGTCAGCAATGATAACTCCCTTATTTAACTCAACTTCCCCATGTGGTCCCACAAGTATGCATCCTGGACTTCCATCAACCTGACCAGATTCTCTAACAGGAGCATTAATACCTAATTTGAAACCATCAGTTCTTGATATTTCAACCTGGCTTGTTGATCTAATAGGGCCAAGTATACGTACTTTTTCAATACTTCCCTTAGGACCTTTTACTGTTACTGTCTCACCCGCTGCAAACTCACCTGTTTGAACAAGGTCTTTAATATTAGTTAATTCATAGCCTTCACCAAATAATTTCTCTAAATCCACTTTATTTAAGTGAATATGTCTGTTAGAAATGCCAACGGGCACCTGTAGTTGATTCATCAAGATCCCCTCCCCCAGAGATTTTAACGGTTTAACCATGCAAAACTTCCATTCACCGTATGAAAGCTTCATTTCACCGTAATTATACTCTGGTTAATCTATGTTTTCAACCTTTTTGTGGCATCCGAAAACTATAAATTAGTGAAAGGTTTGATACTTGTTGAAGTTTTTCTTTAATTTCCTTCCGATTGCTCGTTATTTCACAATTTAATATGACGCATGCATAGGTTTGCTCTATATGGCTATCATCCTACAATAAAGTGCCATTATTGGTAAAGGTAAAACTTTGCCAGCTACCATCAATTTCTAACTTTAATTCCTCGATTTCATTAATAAACCCTCTAGATACCCAAATGTTTTCTAAATCTAATGTATTCTTTATTCTCACTATTCTAGGATTAGTTTCGTTATTGCCGATAATACTTTCTAGTGCTGTATATATAGCTTCTTTATCAGTATTCATAATAATTGGAATCATAGCTCGTTGTAAGAAACCAGTAGTCAAACAATTTAAATAGGTAGAATAAAAATCAATTTTATCTACTAGTTTTCTTGTAACAAAATCTGCGAGTCCTACTCCATTAGCATTGCCTTGAGATGCTTCGGCTAAATCTAAAACGAGGATTCTTTTTATATAGGGATTGTTGTTGAAGTTGCCGTTGTGGGTTCTCAGTCTGCCAATTATATTTGTATCCATTCCAGTACCTGAATAGCATTTACCCATTTCATCACATATTAGTAAGTCAATAGTTTCAAAAGGCAATTTAGGCATAATATTTCGTGCTATTTCAAGTAAGGATTTTTCTCTTTCAAGAATGCTCTCGGGAGAAATTACTTCTATTCTATATGTTTCTTTATAAGCATTTTCTATTATAGCAACTCCCATGATAATCGGAAGTGATCTAATAATGTGCAGACCCACCTTTTGAATCATTTGAGACATGTTTCCTTTGCAGTTTTGATGGACATACTTTGCACCAACAGGACCTCCTAGTCCTATGGTTAACATTTTCAATAAGCCACTCTCTATTTCACCCCTAAAGGAAGTATGAGGCTTAATTCTATTTAACACAATTATTTTATCCATTTTTAAAAAGTGATTTAAACAATTTACAGGCACACCATTATCTAAATAACCTAGGATAGTAGTGTCTACTCCTCCTACAACAGGAACATTAAAATTATCTTTATTTATTCCTAGACTATCTAGAACCTTTAATTGACCTGAAATAGAGCCTCCACCATGGCTTCCCATAGCAGCTAGAATATAAGGTTCACCACCAACTTTTTTAATTTCGTCTATTAAGGTTTCAAGAACTGTACTAATTGATTTTATATGCCTACTTCCTGCACTAATACCTACTTTTTCTTTGGGTTTTATCTTTGACAAGAAGTTTTTCTTAAACAATTCCTTTTTTAAAGATGAATGCAAATCTAATAAACATTCTTTGGGAAAGTTCATCCTAACTTTAATCATTTCTGGTGCTTTCATTTTTTCCTCCCATTATGAACAAAGCTTTTTTTATAGCATATGGAAAAAATGAAAAAATGGGATTAAAAATAAGCAAAAACCCCTATCGGGGTTCTAGGTTGACATATTATTTAAACTTTGAATATATCTTATATCTTTTGGTACTAGTAGTCTAAATATATTACATAAGGCAATAATTCTTGAGCATGTTCTATCGCCTAACATATTTTCCAATTCATTGAGAGATAGATTAGATGTTATTACTGTAGGCAATTCATGATTTAGACGATAATTTAAGAGGGAATAAATCTTATTAAGAGTCCACTGAGTATAATTATGAGCTCCTAGATCATCTAGAATCAAGACAGGAATATGCCAGACCACATCCATTAGTTCTTTTTCTGTCATTCCATCTTCTCCCTTATCGAATGTGAATCTTAGTGAATCAAGAAAATCGGGAACTACCACAAAAAGAACATCCTGATTACTTAAAGCTAATTCCCTAGCTATAGATGATGCTAAAAATGTTTTTCCACTTCCTACAGGACCACAAAAAAACAAGCCTTTTTTAACAGTATTTAATTTTACATCATTGACAAAGCATTTGGCAGCAGACAAAGCCTTTGTAGCTCTTTCTTTATAGGTACTCTCACCTTCTGAAGGTACTGTATTAGGATAGTACTTAAAATTAAAATTTGAGAACTTTGCATCTTGAAAGTTTGTACCTAAATTAGCCCTTTTAATTTTTAAATCTAGCATTCTTTGAGCCCAACAGCCACACCTATATGCTGTTCCTTTATGAAGAACAATACCCCTATCATTACATTTTTCACATTGATACATTTAGAAAAAGCACCTCTTAGGTAACATAGATTTCCGAATATTTATCCTGCAGTTTTTGGTTTTGCTTCGGATTACTATTCTTATTATTTTTTCTTCGTTCTTTATACTTTTTTTCATAATTGTTGATTTCTTCTATGGTTTTTAGGTTCTGCGTTTCCCATGTTTTTAAAATCGAATCAATGTATTTGAAACTTAATACTCCTTGTAAAACAGATCTTTCTAAAGCTTCAAGTATTATTTCACTTGAAAAACCATCAGTAGAACACCATTGAACTATTTTGCTGCTCTCAATAGGAGATAAATATCTACCAAACTCTTTCTCAAAAGTACCATATACCTTTTTTAAACTATCAGATTGGGAAGGAATGCCTAATTTTTTTGTTTTAGATTTTTGCCATGCAGTTAACAACCTATCCCATAAGGGTTCAAGAACATAAGAGCTTTTACCATGATTACTTTCAACAGGTGAATGCACTACTGCAACTAAACCTTTCTCTATAAGACGCGCTAGGATTGACCTGATTTGATCACTACCTAATGTCATAACTGTCTTAAGTTCATCAATTGTAGGGTAAGTTTGTCCTAAACAATCTCTAAACCTTATTAATTGCATAACTACAGCTAATTCAATTTCATCCATATCTACTTCTGCATAATACATTAGTAGTAATTGTGAAATAACTATAGGCTTTTCATTTAATAAATCTTTTAAACAAGGGTTAGATGGATTTTCAATCATTGTTTCACCTCAAAAACTTCTCTTGAACACATTATAACAGGGTTTAAATAAAAAAGTAAAAATTTAAAACATCTAAAATAATAGCTTGTCCATTACTATAGTTAATATAGGTCGGGTATTTGCTGTTTCTTGTGTATCTCTTTAAGTTTGTGTAAAAAATTTCTCAACTTTTGATATTGCTTTAGGCAAAGCAAAAACAATAACTCTGTCACAGGGTTTAATACTATCTCTACCAGTAGGAACAATAACATCTTCTCCTCGAACTACTGCGCCAATTATTGCATCCTTAGGGAATTTTAAGTCCTTTAATTGTTTACCAATTACTCTTGAATCGGTTTGTGCTATAAGTTCAATCATCTCAGCCTTTGCACCACCTATTAAAGATACGGAGACAATATCACCCTTACGTATAAAGCGAAGGATTGCACCAGCAGTCAAGAGCCTTGGGCTAATAGCAATGTCTATTCCAACCTTTTCTACAAGTGGAACATATTCTGTTCTTCTAATTTGTGCGATGGTCCTTTTAGCACCTAAATGTTTAGCAATTATAGAAACAAGCAAATTAACTTTATCATCATTTGTAACTGCTACGAAAAAGTCTGTTTGTCCAACCTCTTCTTCTTCTAACAAAGTTATATCAGAGCCATCTCCTTGTAAAACAAGGGTATTCGTTAGTTTTTGAGATATTTGCTTGCATATTTCAATATTTTTTTCAATAAGTTTAACTGTGTAGCCTTTTTTTTCTAATAATTGTGCAAGATAAAAACCTATTCTTCCTCCACCTAAAATAGTAACATTTTCAGTTTTAATCCTCTCTTTTCCTAAAACCTTTTCAATAGCGACCATATTGGTGGTTTCAGCAAGAACAAATACAAGGTCATCTGGTTTTAATTGATCGTCACCACGAGGAATTATCATTTCTTCATTACGTAATATAGCAACGATTAGGTTTGGCTTTGGGAATTTAATATCTTTAAGCTGTTTATTGGCTACTGGGGAATCTTTCGTAAGTTGTAATTCAACCATTTGAACTCTACCGTCAGCATAATAATCAACATTTATTGCTTCTGGTACTTCAGCAAGTTTTCCAACCATTTCTGCAGTAACCTGTTCAGGGTTGATAACTAGGTCTATGCCAAGGGAATCAGCTGATACTTGATTGTTATCAGCGTATTCAGGGTTCCTAACTCTTGCAACTGTTTTCTTTACGCCGAGCTTTTTTCCTAACAAGCAAGAAATCATATTCAATTCATCATATTCAGTAACCGCTACAAGCAGTTGTGCATCACATATTCCAGCTTCTTGTAAAGTAGAAATACTGCCTCCACTACCTAGAATTGTTTGAACATCTAAGTGTTCCTCAACAATTTGCTTTCTCTCACTATTATTTTCTATTACAACAACGTCATGATTAGCATAACTTAGAATCTGAGCTATACTAAATCCCACCTTGCCAGCACCAATAATAATTGTTTTCATAACTACACTCCTATTGTCTAAAAGGAATAAATTGCATTTCCAACTGTTTGTATTATAATAGATATAAATGCTAACCGCAATACTAGGAAGAGAAGTAGGTGATAACTTAATGGAGGTTTTGGCTTTAGTGGGACCAAGCGGAAGTGGAAAGAGTCACAGAGCATTGTTAGTGGCCCACGAATATAATATAGATATAATAATAGATGACGGATTAGCAATTAAAGGCTCACAAATATTAGCGGGTATATCTGCGAAAAGACAGCCAACAAAGGTAGGAGCCATAAAGACTGCTTTGTTTAGATCTGAGGAACACTCAGCGGAAGTAAAAAAAGTAATCATGGATGAAAAAGCTAAGAAAGTCTTGCTTTTAGGCACATCTCTTGAAATGGTTAATAGAATTGCGAATAGATTAGGCATATCAGTACCTAAGCAAATAATATATATAACAGACATTGCTTCAGAAAAGGAAATTGAACAAGCTTATAGTCGTAGGAAAAGATTTGGAACCCATGTTGTCCCTGCTCCCACGCTTGCTGTCAAGCCCAAGTTTTCTGGTTTAATGATTCAACCTTTTAAAATTTTATTTCATAAACCGATAAGGGGAAGTAATCCTCTAAAACCCATACACTTAGAGCAAACAGTAGTACGCCCAACTTTTAACTATTTAGGAAAATTCTTTATTTCTAATCCAGTTCTAAAAGATATTGTAAAATATTCTCTTGAGAAATTCACTTTTCCTGTAAAACTAACTAAAATTGACACTCAAACATTTGCTGAAGGAATTATTATAAACATTGACGTAATAGTAGAACATGGAATTAATAATATTCCATCTATGATCAAGGATATACAAAAGATCATTTTAAGCAATATTGAATATATGACAGCAATTAATGTTTTAAGTATAAATGTTTTAGTAAAATCCCTTTATCTAGAAGGAAAAAAATAAGCGAACAACGGTTTCGCTTATTTTTTATGCCTAAAGTTTTTCATAATTATATTCTGTTTTTAACAAATGTCTCTATACGTTTCATAGCTTCCACAAGATTTGCTATAGAAGAGGCATAAGAACATCGAATGTGACCTTCACCGCCCAAACCAAATGCAGTTCCAGGAACAACGGCTACCTTCTCCTCGTTTAATAATTCTTCAGCAAACTCCTCGGATGATAAACCTGTTTTGGTTATATTTGGAAATATATAAAATGCTCCTTCTGGTTCAAAACAAGGCAGTCCAATATCATTAAATGAATTGTAAACCAAACGCCTTCTTTTATCATATTCGTGATACATTCCTATAATCTGATCTTTTCCATTTTTTAAAGATTCAAGTGCAGCTTTTTGTCCCATTATCGGAGCACAGAGCATTGTGTATTGATGTATTTTAACCATTGAAGCTATGAGTGGTTCAGGTCCAAATGCATAGCCGATTCTCCAACCTGTCATAGCCTGTGCTTTAGAGAAACCATTTAATACAATTGTTCTCTCCCTCATCTCGGGGAGAGTGGCAATGGATACATGATCTTGGCTATATGTGAGCTTACTGTAGATTTCATCGCTTATCACAAGCAAGTCATTATCTATTATTATATCTGCAATAGCTTCCAAATCTGATTTATCCATTATTCCACCAGTAGGATTATTTGGATAGCAGAATATAATTGCCTTTGTTTTGGGTGTGATTGCTTTACTAATTTGATGTGGTTGTAGCTTAAATGAATATTCCTCATCAGTTTGAACAGCTACTGGAATACCACCTGCCAAGGTGACGCAGGGTTTATAAGATACATAAGATGGTTCAATAACTAAAACTTCATCTCCTGGATCGATTATAGAGCGTATTGCCAAATCTACACCTTCACTAGCTCCAACGGTAACAAGTATTTCGTTTTCTGGGCAGTATTCTAGTGAATATTCGTTTAAAATGAACTTAGTAAGCTCATCCCTTAATTCTAGTAGCCCCTTATTAGAAGTATACATTGTATACCCTTGAGATAAAGAATGCACACACGCTTCTCTTACATGCCAAGGAGTAACAAAGTCAGGCTCACCCACCCCCAAAGAAATAACTCCAGGGGTACTAGCTACTAAATCAAAAAACTTTCTTATTCCTGATGGAGGAATTTCCATTACTCTTTGACACAAAAATCGACTGCTATCAATCATGGAATTATCACCTGCCGTCTATCCTTTTCGTTATTTTCTAATATTACATGTGAAACCTTATATTTCTTCAAAACAAAATGAGTTGTAGTACTCTGAATTCCCTCGATTACTGCAAGTTTTTTACCAACAAATTCAGCTACATCCTTAAGGCTTTTACCAACAATTTGTACTGAAAAGTCATAGCTACCTGACATTAAAAAAAGAGATTGTACCTCTGGATACTTATAAATCTTTGAAGCAAGTTCATCAAAACCAACATCTCTTTGAGGTGTAACCTTAACATCAATAAGGGCAGTTACTACATCGTTTTTCCCAGTCTTATCCCAGTTGATTAAAGCTCCATATTGAAGTATAATACCCTCTTTTTCCATAGCTGTGACTTCAGTTTTTACATCATCTTCATTCAAATCTAACATTGCAGCAATCTGTTTAGGTTCTAACTTACCATTTGTTTCCAAGATATTCAATAGTCTTTGACGCATTAATGTTTAACCTCCTTTAAATATAAAAAGACTATCTTTCGTCAAGGGACGAGAGATAGCCCGCGGTACCACCCTAATAAGCAAATAAGTATCTATTTACCCACTTTTTTCTTTAACGAGAAATTTCGTTAAGAACCTACTTCTATTTCAGTTCTCATGCTCACAGGTGGCATTCAGCAGTTTCTTTTACCGGTTTACACTATACCCAGCTCTCTGCGAAAAGAATTCTAACTTACTTCTTCCTGATCATTGCATTTAAGGATATTAATTTTCACTTATTATAACAGAAAATATAATTTTCCTCTAGTACTTTTTAGAATTTTATTAAGCTTTTCAAGGAAGAAATAGTGTATTTTGTGGGTATTTTTATTATTTTAATGCCTTGTTTTTCAGAAATAAACTCTTTAATACCTTTAAAACCTTGATAAATCTGTGGATTTGTATGCATTTCAATTGCTATCTTTCTCTCTGGAATATAGTATTGAAATTTTGTTCCCTTATAGTTTATATTCTTATAGACTACAAGATCTGGATATATTTTTTTAATATCTAAGATAAACCTATCTTTAGCTAAATCATCATCCTCTGTCCTAATGTCAGCATTAGATTTTAAGTCTATTATTCCACTAGTTGCCTCTTTCAATAACGATTCTATTCCATTATCAATCTTACTAATATAGATATCTTTTTCCTTGTTTATATCATCTTTATTTGCTTTAGTGGGGATTTCAGCTTCATCAACTGAGTTATCATCATCTAGGCCACTTCGATAGTTATGGACACCTTTTTCAATTAGAGCAGATAGCACTTCATTAAAATCTTTAAAGCCTTCTAGAATATGGTCGCCAGGTAATTTTTGAAAAACTAATTGACTAAGCATGGACTCTAAGTGTTGTTCATCTTCAATTAAATCATGTATTAATTCAGACAACTGAAGAATCAAATCTTCTGCTTCTTCTAAAACTAATGGCTTTTCTTCAGGGTCCTTGAGACTAGCTTCTATTACACTTTGTATTAATAGATCTGTCAAATTAACTATTTTTAATTCGAGCTCTTTGTTTCTTCTCACATTCAATTTCATCACCCTTTTTTAAAAATATCCTTATAAACAGATATTCTAAAAGGGACAAGAATATACCATATATATAAGAAAACACCGGGTTACCCGGTGTTTTCTTATATATTACTTTTCAGGTTTTTTAATTCCTAAGCGATCTGAGGAGTGATCTTTTCCTAGATAGAAGTTTATCCAAGATGATGTTTGGTGTAAGTCCCAATTACAAGGATCTACATGGTAATCATCTAGTTGAGAATGCTCTCCATAGTTCTTTAATCTAGAATAAGCTTTTACATAAATACATTTTTTCTTATTAGGATGGACTTCACACCAACCGTTAAAACTACCACCACAGGCTCCGTTGCGCTGATTCTTTGGACACTGAGACATTGGGCAAACGTATGCCAAATCTGACAAAGCACAATCTCCACAATCTTTGCAGTCATACATTATAACTTTTGCTAGATGTTCAAGGCCGTGATAAAGTTTCTCCATTGAGGAACCTTCTACAGACTTTGAAACTCCACGCATCATACCAAAGAATTTTTTATTAGGTTCAAACATTAGGCTGTGAACAACTCTAGAAAGCCTATAGACGCCTCCAACTGGTGCATCAAGAGGACGGTCCTTAGTGCTAGTAGGATTTTCAGTATTTAATCCAGTATTAGGGTCTTTTTCGTAATAGTAGAAACCATCAGGCATTGGGAAATCAAATTCAGAAATATAGTCTTGCCAATTAGCACTCAACTCTTCCCCTTTTTCCATGATATATTCTACGTGTTCAAACTTGAGGTTATGGCCTCCTAGATGAATGCCATCAAAGCCCATACCCTTCATAAAGGCATACATTTTTGCTGCACGTAATAATCTAGCTCCAACACCTTTGTCTGGAGCTTTTCTTTCTTCATCAAGTTGCGCTAATAGTTTATCAGTAACTACACATCCTGGAAGCTGGTTTTGATTCATAATCCTTGCTGCTCCATAAGGTAAAACATATAAGTTACCAATAATTGGTACATTCAGGTTGTTAAGTTTCATAAACTGAATTACTTCATGAAACTTTCTAGCATCATAACCAAGATTCGTAACAACAAAATTACCGCCTGCAGCTATCTTCTTTTTTAACTTAAAATATTGTGCCATTTGTTCAGCTTCAGTAGCTTTAAATGGTGATACAGCTACTCCACTAAAAAAGTCACTTTTAGCATGCTGAAGCATTCCTTTAAATCCCTGAACCTCAAGTCCTTTATTCATATCTGAAATTAGCTTGACTGTATGAATAGGATCTAAATCAAACACAGGCTTAGGTCTTCCCTTAAAACCGGAAACAGGATAATCCCCTGTCATTACCAAAAGGTTACGAACTCCTGCTCTATCTAAAGAGTATAATTGACTTTCCATTTGATTCCGGTTCTTATCCTTACAAGTAAAGTGTACTAGTGGTTCAATACCTAACTCTAGCATTTCCATTCCGAGAGTATCTGCTAAAATTGCAGGATTACCACCAGGCATATCAGTAATTGTAATTGCATGAATTTTACCACTTTTGGCCGCTATTTCAGCAGCCTCCATGGCTACTTCTTGTGCTTTTTCTCTTGCCCCTCTACCTGGAACTACTTCCCAAGTTATTGACACGGTATTTTTGTCTAATAATGATTCTTTAAAGCGATTCTCCATATTTTACACCCCCACAGGTTTTAAAGTTAGTAAATATAACTATTATTAGAAAATTTATAATAATTCAAAATAGTACTTAGTATATATTAACTGAAATACAGGTTATAGACAACCATCTTTTCAGGAGGAATTCATATAATTTCTGGTATGTTCTTGTAGTCTTTTATAGATTGTTTATTAATAAAATAAAAATTATTTATTAATACAAAAAAATTAGCAGCACTCTGAAGAAGTAAAGTGTTCTAATGTCAGATTAAAAACGAGTGCATATTCTAGAGGTATTATATCTAAAAAGTTTTCAAAAGTAAAAAATAGGCTAGGCCTAATGGTCTAGCCTATTAATTGCTTATATTAGGCTTACTATGACTGATTTCTGTTTCTGTATTGTTTTACATAAGAGTCACAGTAGATGTTTTGATTTAATAAGATTTCACCTGTAGCTGCAACTTCCATCAACGCATCGTCATTAGCATCAGCAATGGCCATATCTAAACCTGAAGCCATTGCCATTGCCAAGTATACGCGGTTGATTAAATGTCTATCAGCACAATTCTGAGAAACATTAGATAACCCTAAAACAGTCCTTGGAGCTGGGTTAGCGAGCATTTTTATTTGCTGTAAAGTATATAGCACCTCTGGAGCATGATCTTGGGCTACGTTTGCTGGAAGGATTAGTGGATCAATAATTAAGTTTTCCATTGGCAAACCGAATTCATCAGCAGCAGCTACCAATTCCATTGCAATTGCTAATCTTGAATCTGAGTCTTTGGGAATACCTTTTTTATCCATTGTTAAACCAATAATTGATGCATTGTATTTAACGGCTAATGGGAAAGAGATTTCAAGTTTCTCTCTTTGCGCTGAAGTTGAGTTAATAATAGCAGGTTTTTTACAGAGCTTCAAACCCTCTTCAATTGCTTTGAAATCCGTTGAGTCTAAGCATAATGGAAGACTAGAAGCTTCCTGAGTTACTTCTACTAACCATTTCATTGCACCTATTCTGTCAGCAGAACCAGGTCCCACGTTAATATCTAAATAATGAGCTCCACCTTCTTCCTGCCTTTTAGCCCATTCTTGAACTGTTTTAGGATCCTTTTCCTGGATTGCCTTTTTTATGTCTGTAAACATGCCATTAATTCTTTCGCCTATAATTAACATAATTGACCTCCTATCTAACTATAATATTAATTTTTGCTGCAGCACCTTAGATACTGCAGCAAAAACCTAAGATTACTTATAACTTATTTACCTTCATTAACTGATCTATACTCTTCTTGACTAACTGAACTGATTTAGGGTGTCTGAGTAATAAAATGTGAACACCTGATTGTAATAAAGAAGTTGCGGTTACAGTTTCCCATAAGACACCTCTATCTTCTACATCTCCCCACTCAGGGTAATCTTCAGTAGGAGCGATAGCTTCTTTTGTCTTCCATGATTCGAAACCTGCAGTTGCAATAATAGGCATTCCAAGCATTTTATCTCCTTGCAAAGCACCTAATCTAGCTCTCTCGAGGATAGAGTATGCATACTCTATCCCATATCCCAAAGCACCTATCGTTGGGTCAATAATAATCCTAGAAGTAGGTAGGTTCATTTCAGAGATTAAGATGTTTAACTGCTTGCAAATATTTATATCTAGAGGTGAGCGAGCGATAATAGTATGTTTGTGAACCATACATGCAGCTGTTAAAGTTTTATAATTCTCTTGTTCAGCAAAACCAAGTAGAAGGTTCTCACCTGCAGCAGCCTCCGCTACAGCTGGTAATACTTCATTGTCTTTTTCTTCAACCCCACAACCTGCAACGATTAATGGTACACTAACAGCTGCTAGAACCTTTTTAACAATTTCAGCACATTTTTCTGGAGAATGGTCAGCCTCATCAGGATGAGCTCCATCTAACTTAAGATATATCAAGTCAGCTCCATATTCCTCTACACACTTTTGTGCCCACGCAGCAGGGTCACCCCATACATCACTTAATTCTTTTGTTAGACTAGCACTCCATTTAGGAACCATGTCTTGAACTTCCATAGCTACTACTGGTTTGTTTGGAAACTCACCTTCAAAGTGATGGAAAGGTAATGCAGAATCTCCACCAACAGTAATTGTATGGGAACGTGTACCACCCTGTTCTTTGGTAGCTCCGAGTGTCACTTCGATAACCTTAGAAGTGTTTCTATCTTTTAAAATTGCTACTGCCATAAACTTCTCTCCTTTCCAAAGGTTAATTATTTAAAACTGTTTTATTGAGAATGTCTTTAACGGACTCAACTGCTTTACTATCATCAGGCAAGTCGAACAAAGCTCGAGCATGCAGATCATATTCCACAACTTGTTCATCCATTGGGATGTAACCAATAAAATTCAATCCCGTCTTTTGGATTTCTGGCATTATGGTATCTAATTGCTCTTCATTAGAGATTTTGGTTATAACAAGATAGACATTATCTATTTCGTTTTTGAGTGCTTCTATCAACTCTCTAACTCTTGCTGCTGACCTAATTCCCCTAACTGAACCATCACTAATAACAAATAAATGGTTAACCTTTTTTACAGTACCCCTACTTATATGCTCCAATCCTGCTTCATTATCTACAACCACATAATCGTAGTTTGGAGCAAGTTTGTCCATGTTGCCCTTTAGAATATCATTAGGATAACAATAACAACCAGGACCTTGTGGGCCTCCCATAACTAGCAGATCAATGTTTTTTGTTTCAATGATAGCTTGTGATAGCATATATTCAATAAACATGTGCTTAGACATACCCTCAGGTACTGCCTTTGGGTCCTTGGTAGCCTCTAAAATCTCAGAAATCGCTTTTTCCACCTCCAAGCCTAAAGCCTCATTTAAGTTTGAATTAGGATCTGCATCCAGGGCTAAAATACTAGGATTTTTTCCTTGCAAAAGGCTTTTTATAACCAATGCGGCAAATGTCGTTTTTCCGGTTCCACCCTTTCCTGCTACAGCGATTGTTACAGTCACTACTGGTCACCTACCTTATTATCTTTATTAACGTAATTCAACTGAAGGAAATAATCTTAAGTCAGTATGAGGTAAAAATAGAGCTTGCATAAACTCATCCATAAATAAATTACCTACTGAAAGCTCTAAGTATGTCATCATTTTCCCAATATTTTCAGCCTGCTTCCAGGACTCTTGGGATATCAATGCCAACTCGGCACCTTTTAAAGATGTATTCCCTACAAATTCATATTTTTCAAGGGGTAAATCCGGTAGCAATCCAAGTCTAACAGCATCAGGAATGTTAAGATAATTACCAAAACCACCAGCAATCAAAATCTTATCAATCAACTCAATTTCCAACTGAAGTGTTTTTAATAGACTTTGAATACCAGCAAAAACAGCTCCTTTGGACCTGATAATGTTTTTGATATCATTTTCAGATATATACACATCTTTCCCAATACCAGATTCCCCTTTCCATACAAGTACAAAAAGCTTATCATCATGTGTAATCTGTACTCTTTGGGATTCTGTATCTTGAAAAGTACCTGTCCTGTCAATTATACCAACCTGATGCATTTTAGCAATACAGTCTATCAAGCCTGAACCACATATGCCAATTGCTTTACCAGATTCTATTGTATTTACCTTAACTTCAAATGTTTCGTTGTCTATCTCGACCCTTTCAATGGCACCCTTCATAGCTCTTGTGCCATGAGTTATGCCACCACCTTCAAAAGCAGGTCCGGCAGAACAAGCACAGCTTATAAGCCAATCCTGGTTGCCTAAGACAATTTCTCCATTAGTACCAATATCAATGAAAAGAGTAAGTTCCTCTTTGTTTGATATTTTAGTTACCAGAGCTCCAGACACGATATCTCCACCTACATAGCTTGCTACAGCGGGAAAGCTATATACTAGACCTTCTGGATTCATCTGTAACCCCAGATCCTTACCCTTCACTATTGGAGCGAAGGTAGCAGTAGGAACATAAGGTTCAAGTCTAATATACTTTGGATGTAAACCAAGTAAGAGATGGGTCATAGTTGTGTTGCCAGAAGTAACCATAATACATATTTCATCAGAAGTTAGATGATGTTTTTCTAACAACTTAGATGTTAATTCATTTATTGTTTTAATTACCAGAGATTGAAGTTCCTGTAACCCATTTTCTTCAGATGAGCTGTGTATCATTCTAGAAACAACGTCATCACCTAGCTTAGCTTGACGATTATATGTTCCCATTTTATCAATAGATCTTCCATTCTCCAGATCAACCAAACTGACTACAACAGTAGTAGTGCCAATATCAATTGCTAGCCCATAGCAAGACTTGTCGTCATGACCAGGATCTATTCTGATTATTTCGTAGTCTTTACCGTTCAAGGCTAATGTTAATGTAACCTGCCAGTTACCCTTTCTTAAGTTCTCTGCCATTTGTGATAGAACTGGCAAACTAATCTTTGGGTTCTTTATTCCAAATTGCTTAGCTAATTCAGTCTCTAATCGGGATAAGTCACTAATAATCTCGGTTAAATTTGGAGCATCCATCGAAAGCTTAATTTTTTTACTTAATGGATTTAAATTATATCCATTTAACAGGGAAATGTTTGTTTCAGCTAAAATTCCTACTTTATCGTCCATCAAGACTTGATGAGCTTCAAGTCTTGACTCTGTTGGAATTTGAACAATGATATTATCCTCTACAAAGGTTTTGCAAGCTAAAACATATCCTGCATCTCTATGCTTTTTTGGTAATGTACAGTTGAATTTATTGTCGTATTGATAATTTCCTTCAATTACTCTTATCTTACAACGCCCACAGGTGCCTTCACTACCACATGAACTCTTTATTCCTATACCTGCATAATTTGCAGCTTGGATTAAAGTTTTGCCTGCTTCTAATTCAATTGTGATTTGATCTGGAAGAAAGGTCACCGAGTATTTCATTTAATCACTCCTACGCAAATTGACTTTTTGCAAATGATGGTATACCAGAAGCTTCCCTCGGACCAACAATTACTTTCCAACCCGATGAATCTTCGAGCTTACCACTTACAACAGCAACTAGGCCAGGAATTACAACGTTCCTATGGCTTACTTTATCTTCAATACCAACCTTTTTAAGAACTGCAGCTATTTGCTCTGGCTCATATTTACCAGCTGAATATGCAGTTAATACTGATGTTCCATCTGTATTGATTGGTATGATATATGAAGGAATCTTACTAGATTCAACTTCACCTTGAACAGTATAGAATGATAATGAGAAGTTAGTTGTAACATAAACAGGTGAATTCTCATTTACATCTCCAACAGCATATATTTTTTCTTCAACTTGGATTGGAACTTGTGGATCTGTATATAGGTTTTGTCTCCAGGACATTAGTGGTGCCATGTGAGCTGGGTCAGTTGTATCCATCACAACTATACTTGCATATCTCCCTGTTAGAGCCACGGCCTCAACAACTTCTTCTAATGGGTCAGTTGCTTGAGTGAACGCCATTATGGGATATCCAAATGGTCTGAATTTCTTCTTAATAGCCTGACGGCGAATCTGTACTAAATTTGCAATGGTTTGTGATAAATCTTTGCTTCCAGGATCTAGAACAAGTTGCTTATGTCCTAAGTTAACAACCTTCTGAACTAGCTCGGCTAAAGCATCTAAGCCTTCTGCATATACAGCTAGAGGAACATCTTTGTCTTTAGCTAGCTTAGTCATTTCTTCATAGTTGTCTTCTGTAGCTGCATAAACAAGAGGCTTTTTGTCAGCTACTATTTCCAATGCTTTTGCAACAGCAGGAACATCAGTAGATATTAGTACTAGAGGCATATCTGTGATACTATTTGCAATCTCTACAGCTTTTACAAAAGCATCAGCACTACCTGATTGATTGTCGATAGCAACAAACTGGGATTTATACTGCATCCCAACTCTTTCAATAACTAGGTTGTTTACTTTTTTAACTTTCTCGCTAATTTCTTCCTCTGATAAACTATCACTAACTTTAATAGCATATGCAGCTTCATGATAAAACTTTTTATCGTGACGGAATAATTCTGTTTCGTCACCCATTTCAACAACATAATCCCCAGTACCAGCTTTAACTAAAGCAATTGGAGGAGCTGCCGCTGATTCTAAAGCTTCCTTTGCTGCATCAGTAACATATGGACATGAATCCAATGCTGCTTTCCCACTTGCAAGATTCATCGCAAATGCTAAGCAAGTTGGAGGTCCACATTCTCCGCAGTTCTTTTTTGGCAGTTGTTTGTAAATTTCCAAACCTGTTAAGCCCATAACTGATCCCCTTTCTTAATTGAATAAGACATTTTTATTTTTATTGGGTGCCGCAAAAAACGGCACCCAAAATTGATATTAAAATAATGGATCCATAGTTAATGCTGGATGGCCTTTCTCTTCAAGGAATGGTAGTATCTCATCTGAAGTAGTTCCGATTGTTTCATCGGCTATCTTGTCAATGAAATCTTCACCAAGACCATCTTCTACACTTCTCTTAATTAAATCATCTCTTAAGAATTCTTTTAATGCTTTAGGCATCCAAACAATTCGCTGTAATCCACCATCAGCAGTTATGAATTTTCTACTAACAATATAGCTCTTACCTATACCCATGAAACCTGGTGTTTGAACACCACCACCAACCATACCAGCTAAAGTTGAGAATGTCATACCACATGGGGTATCTCCAGTATGCTCGCGCATTGTAATCATAATTCCATTAGCTTCAGGAAGTATTGCCATGATAGCTTCGAAACAACCACATGAAGTCATTGGTTTTTCCATCAAAGTATACATGCAGACACTATCGATTGTTCTGTTAGAAGTTGTAAACATAAAGTCATTACAACTCTTCCATTCACCCTTCATATCATTAATAGCAGTTCCCTTGGGAATTGGTTGATTAGGACCAGTACTGTCAATTTCATAGGCTGCCCTACCATCCAACCAGCTAACAGCACCACATAATCCTACCCTTTCAGGAGTAACAATACAGACATGGTTAGGAGCAAAGGACTGACATAAAGTACATGAATAGAATTCTTCGACCTTATCGTCAGTTAAACCTCTCATTCTGTCGTCTCTTTCTTTATATTTAGCTTTAGCAATTTGTACTTTTTCTTCAACGATTGCTGGGTCGGTAATTATTGTAACTTGAACTCTATCAACAATAGCTGGAAAATCAGCCTTGAACTTAGTAATTAAGATATCACCATAGTGCTTAAATTTGACATCTTTAGCTTTAGCATCTTTACTTATTCTTAACCAGTTTATATCCCTCTGAGCGGTATGCCACAAACCTTCACCATAGTTAATGAAGTCGTGGATTCTTCTTTCAAGAACACCTTCAAAATCCGTCTGCATTTTACGTCCATAGATATCTACCATAATACCCAAAGGAATTCGTGCACCTTCTTCAATATCGCTAAGTTCAGGTCCAATAACTTCAATCTTGCCATCTTCAATTTCATCTTCAGATACTGATTGAACTAATTCAAAGGATGTTGTTTTACCTCCACCCATTTCAACATACATATCATTTTTACGGATAGTCTCACCTTCAAAGGCTGGACCAAAATTAACTGGCAGGTCAATTTTAGTTTTTACAACCTTTATACCTCTTGCTTCCATTGCTGTCTGAACAATTTTGTTATAGTCAGGTTGTGAAATAAACCAATCTTTGATTTGTTTATCCTCAGGCAACTCTTGATCCGTAATTACTGGAAAACCAGTATAAATTGCGCCCATGGCGGCTGCAGTTTTTACCATATCATGCTCGCCTAAATATAATATAAATGCCTTAATACGGCGGTGTTGATAATCTCTTTGTTCTTCTAATAAGCCAGGTTTAATTCCACCAAACATCATACCAGCTCTTAATGCATAATTAGCTGCATGTACCACCTGTGTGAAATTACCGACTGGGAATGCAATATAGTCGATTCCGAGTTTAACATTTTCTTCCATTAATTGCTCAATGAATTCATCACATAGAAAAAGCATCATTCCTTTTCCCATTAAATCATCAACAATCATTTTTGCCGATTGACTATCCTTTGCTCTACCAATGATAACTGCCTCACCAGGTATAGTCCAGTCAACCATCTTAATTCCATATTTCCTAACAACAGGATCTCCAATAAATCCAGTCCAAGGCTCAACAAAGAGTGGTTCTTCTCTAGTATGTCCGATGTAGTTAACAGCTTCAATAATTTCTGCTGCTACCCATGTTGCTCGACCTGCATTTCGTGAATTTTCAAAAGTTAGATTTTCATTTAAAAGACTTCTAGCGCTATTTAAAACTGGAACCAATTCTCCAAGTTGGGTGATTTCTTCTCCAGTCCAACATCTAATTACTGGCAAAGAATATGCTGTATCTGGATAGCTTATTTGATAATCCTCACCATATCTTCTAATTGCTTGATTGAGTCTAATTTCTGCATAGCTGGTTGCAGTAATTGCACCATGATAGACCTCTCTAAACAATACCTTTGGCTCTTTCCCTTCTTCAATTACATTATCATATATTGAATCAAAATTTAATTTATTAGACATTATATATTCCTCCTTTCCACATGATTAATAGTTTTGACAGAGTGGAGTTTGAAACTCTTCTGCTTTTTGCATGTGTATCTTTAATTTCCAATTTCTATATTCCAAAGCACTTAAAAGTTTCTGTGCTCCTATTTCAGGATCCATTTCAAACATAAAATAACCGCCATAAACATCCCCAGCAACTTGAGTTAGTATGCTATATAAAAGGTCACTTCCTTCAACAGGAGGCATAGAACCGACATGAGTTGGCCATCCGCCAGCAACAAGCCAGGAACCAATTGCAGTTGCCTTACCACTCATTGCCTCAGGAGCTGAAGCTACAAAAGGAACCTTTGGAGTGTCTACACCCAAATCTTCTGCCATTTTCATCATTAATTGGTATGCTCTCGAATTATCTACACAAGAACCTACATGGAAGGTTGGAGGTAGCTTTGTTGATAGTTCCGATTTTTCTTCAATTGCATGGATAAACTTTTTAAGTCCTTCACCACAGAACTCATCAACTCTATCAGGGTCCATCAAACCAAATTTTGATGTTGCATAAGTTGCACAGCCAGTTGTCAAAACTAAAACATCATTTTTCAACATCTCTTTTATGATGGTGATATGGTTCTCATCTTGATATGATTTGGTGTTATTACAACCAGCCATTAGTATTACGCCTTTTAGCTGACCATTAATAATAGCATTGTTTAAATACTTAATGGGATTTTCTGAATTTACTGTTGCAAATAAATCC
This sequence comes from Desulfitibacter sp. BRH_c19, assembly GCA_001515945.1. Classification (NCBI taxonomy): domain Bacteria; kingdom Bacillati; phylum Bacillota; class Clostridia; order Neomoorellales; family Desulfitibacteraceae; genus Desulfitibacter; species Desulfitibacter sp. BRH_c19. The sequence goes on along the minus strand of LOER01000016.1, from coordinate 4,301 downwards.
ATTAATGCTTCCAAACTAAAGCCTGACACTATTTTTGTTTTATGATTAGGGATTTTTACTGGTTGATTTGATTCTTTTCTAGCTTTAAAAGCTTCAATAGCAATTCTGATACATTCTTTTGCGTTCTTTGTAGCACTTTCAACCTGATAATCAATATGCATAGAACCTGGTATTTTAACAATATCTGATGTAGTAATGATCTTTGTACTATAACATTCAGCTATCTTTTGAATGGTTGGCATGATGCACTGAACATCGACCACCATAGCATCACATACACCTGTTACTATTGCTAGTTCTTGGGAAGTATAGGAGGTTAAGATTGGTATACCTTGTCGCATTAATATTTCATTACCAGTACAGCACATACCAACTATATTAAGTCCTTTTGCGCCAGCTTTAATAGCTTCATGTTCCATTTCCCTAGCAGTTGTGACGAGAATATCACTTAAAAGTGGATTGTGACCATGTACTACAAAGTTTACTTTATCTTTATCTAGAACACCCATATTAGCTTCAGTTACAACTGGTTTTGGAGTTCCAAATAATGCGTCAGAGATTTCTGTTGCCATTATTTCACCTGCAGCATCTGAAAGTGCAACCCTTATTGCACTAAAAACTATATTAACAGGATCATTATCCATGCCAACATGGGCTTGTGTACAAAGATCAGAAATAGTTGCATGAATTCCATGCGGAACAACATTACATTGCCTAAACTTTTCAACACGTTCTGGAATGGAGCTCTTGGTTAACCAAGTAGATTCTCCCATGTTTTTAAGCCTGCTTAAATCTTCTATTGATATCTTGGCGATTTCATGCGCAATTTCCTTATCATTTTTTCCTTCAACATCTACATCAAGTCTTACAGCTACTGCTCGAAGCTTTTCTGGGTCCTTTATTGAATAATCTGAGGCTTTACCTTCTGCGTACTCTAATAAAGCCATTGCAATATGGTTAGCATGCTCTGAGTGGGAAGCTGCTCCTGTAATAATCATCAGACCAACGTTTCTTGCAGCTATAGTCCATGCAGAAGCTCCACAAATACCTCTACTTCCAGGTCCTTCAAGAGCTTTTATGCGACATGGACCTTTCATACAAAATTTGCAACAAAGACCTTCATAACCAAATTTACATTGGGGTTGTTGGGCTATAAACCTGTCAAACGTTGTTTCTATATTATTTTCTTTTGCAACTTCCAATAATTCTAATGCAGCAGGATCAATTGTACGTTCGCGTACTTTCCTATTTTTAACTCTGTCTGCATCAGAAGGCCTACATGTGTGATCTACATCCCTAAATCTTGGCATATTTATACCTCCCTGATATAAAATTTATAATAAAATTGATAATCAGCTGTTTCTGGCCAGGATCTCGCTTCCAATTGCTTCAAGATCAAGGCTGGCTGCACTACTCTTGTCTAAAGGGTGAAATTCCATTGCTAAGTCTAGTACTTCTTCATTAAATTCCACAAAACCTAAGATTTCATGTGCTGGTAATGCTGATTTCAAAAATACCTTTTCTTTTTCAGTTCTGATTTTATTACCAATAAAATTAATGTGCTGAACACCTAATTCCTGTGCTAGTTTCTTTACAATTAGAGCGGTATTAACACTAACCTTACTGGCTTCTGTAACAATTAACATTATATCTACTCCACCAGAGGTTCCTCTAGTTAAATGCTCTATACCTGCACCCATATCAAGCAACACAATTTCTTTATGTTTAATAAGTAAGGAATTGACCAAAGCATTTAGGATAGTGTTCTCTCTGCAGTAACAGGATGAACCACCCTGTTTAACTGCACCCATCTTCAAAAAGAAAAGATTACCTTTTTGGATGATGTAATCCTCTAAAATATCGTCTACTTGAGGATCTAATGGAAAAAATGCTCCATCACCACCGCATTTTTTTGATATAACCTCTCGCATCTCTACAATTGGTTTAAGTCCTTCTACAGAATTATCGTCAATTCCTAATATTGTTCCTAAACTAACATCAGGATCAGCATCTACAGCAAATACTTTATACCCCTTATTTAAAAAGAATTTAGTTAAACCAGCGGAAATAGTTGTTTTTCCAACTCCACCTTTACCAGAAACTGCGATTTTCATTATTACTACACCCCATCTTTCTACCTGGACTTTACATGAATTTTTATGTTGATGATATCTAAAAACACTTCTAGTAAACTAGTATATATTTAGTGTAAATTATAGAAAAATGCATATGGAAATACTTACTATTCTTTTGTATTCTATACACATGCCTCCCTATTTGTTTTTTTTATAACAAGGATTAACATTGCTAATCCTTTACACCTAGCTAATTCTTCAAGAAAATAAGTTTTCCCTTATAAGAATATAAAGAAGCCAAAAAAACCATAGAAGCAATAGGATTTTACCTGCTTTCTAAAAAAACAGTTATTCTTATAAGTTGAAATAAAAAAATCAGATGATTTCATTATCTTTTTAATATTCTACATAACTCACAAAAATCCTTGTACCACACTAAAAATACTTTGTACCACTAATTTGCTTCCATTTACATGAAAACCTGACAGTTTATCTTATAAATTTTAGAGATGCCTACATTGTGCAATTTATCACATTCTCTATGTGCATTATATCACAAAGACATCTCCTTTCAAAGATAAAAATAATTAAAAATAGATGAAAATTTATTCTGAAAATTCATATATAAAGCAACATAAAAGACCTACGTTTTATTAATAGAACCTAGGTCTTTTCCTGAAAAGTATCTATTTATCTACTTTGGTCTAAATGCTAGGCCTAATCCACCTGGTCCAACGTGTGATCCTATGACCGGGCCACAGCTATAAGTGTTAAATTCAAGCTCTGGCCACTTTTCTTTTAAAAGCTCTTCTAGTTTAATGAGGCCTTCTCTATTATAGACTTGAATAAGGGTTACCTTAAGATTGTTTATACCCCCATATTTATCAGCCATTGCTTCTAATTCTGAAATTATTCTTAATAATGCTTTTTTACGTGTCCTTACTTTATCAAACAATCCAACTTGCCCATCTATATAAAGAATTGGTTTAATGTTTAGTATGGTTCCTAAGATTGATCCAGCTTTACCAATTCTACCACCCTTCTGTAGATATTTAAGATTATCAACAATAAATAATAGCTTATTATTCTCTTTTATATAACTGAGCTTATTTATTATTTCAACTTTTGAATATCCTAACTTTACCATTTCTACTGCAGTTAGTACCATGTCTTCTAAGACTGTTGCAGTAGTTGCTGAATCAAAAACATGAATTTTGTTTGATTCTATCTCTGAAGCAGCTGTATTGGCAGAATGTATGGTACCACTAATCATCTCAGATATATGTATTGAAATAATTTCATCATATTCTTTTAGTATCTCAGTATACGCTGTATGGAAATCACCTACGGAAGGTTGGGATGTGGTTGGAAAGCCTTTTGATTTCTTAAGCTGAATAAAAAAATCTTCATGAGATTTCAAATTTTCTTTGAAGTGGTCATTATCTAAAGTTACACTTAATGGAACTACAGTTACGTTGAGGTTTTTCAAGTCTTCATTCTTAATGTATGCAGTAGAATCAGTTACAATTTTTATTTTTGGCATATTTATCCTCCTCCCATTTCAACTAATTATATCATATTAGTTGCTATAACTCTTCATGAAAGTGGATAAATGGAGGTAAAATTATTTGGCTGGGGTGGCAGGATTTGAACCTACGAATGGCGATTCCAAAGACCGCTGCCTTACCACTTGGCTACACCCCATTATTAGGATATATATAATGTTGTGTAATTAGTTATTATTCTATACAAGTTTTTAAATAAATAAAAAAACAGCGAAACTTCGCTGTTAAATAAACTTATCTATGGAGCCGACGATGGGAATTGAACCCGCAACCTGCTGATTACAAGTCAGCTGCTCTACCGTTGAGCTACGTCGGCAAATAATGGCGGAGTTGACGGGAGTCGAACCCGCGATCCTCGGCGTGACAGGCCGATATGTTAGACCACTACACCACAACTCCAATAAAACTATATGGTGGGCAATGACGGGCTTGAACCGCCGACATCCTGCTTGTAAGGCAGGCGCTCTCCCAACTGAGCTAATCGCCCTCATTAACATAAATGGTGACCCGTAGGGGACTTGAACCCCTGTTACCGCCGTGAAAGGGCGGTGTCTTAACCGCTTGACCAACGGGCCTTATTAAAATGGTCGGGGCGAAAGGATTTGAACCTTCGACCCCATGGTCCCAAACCATGTGCGCTACCAAACTGCGCTACGCCCCG